>NZ_VATQ01000054.1:0-46002 GCF_005781135.1 Escherichia sp. E3659
CATCTCAATTTAGCTACTACATTTAAAGTACATATAACAAAGATTATGTTAAATAACACATCTGTAAGCCCTCAGTATGCACATTTCAATCTCCCTTGCCCCCATTATTACGGCAGTCTGAGAAACAACGTTCTCTCCTGCGTTTGTGATGCTTTAAAACCATGATGCAGGTAAAAGCGTCGGGCTGTGTCGGTAAGCGCATGGACCATAATGGCTCGAACACCAATATTTTCAGCGACTCTGTAGCAGCGCAATACCGCATCATGAAGCAGATCGGCGCCCAGTCCTTTACCGTGGAACGAAAGATCGACCGCCAGACGAGCCAGGATAATCACCGGTATGGGGTCAGGCATATTACGGCGAATATTTCCCGTTGCTTCGACATGATTCACACTACCGGTTGCAAGTGAGTAATAACCAACTACACGTTTTGTCTCTTGCTTGCAGATAACAAACGTCCGCGCAGCCCCAAGCGCCTGATTCTTTAATCCCCGGTGTTTTAACCATTCATCCAGAACAGCCTCACCGCTAACAAATTCCGCAAGTTGATGTGAACTCGATAAAGGTTCAGGCTGAGTTACAAATCCCACTGTGGTTTCCTTGCCAGAAGTTTTTCTAATGCAGGATTAGATTCAACCGGTGCATCGATCATATCGATAAACTCGGCATACTGCTCCTCGTTCAGATTAAACACCCGGCGTTCAAGAATGACATTCTCTGCGGCCTGGCAAGCCATTTCGAGGATAAAATCCGTGCGCGACTTATGCAGAATTTCTGCTGCCGTATCTATCAGCGCCCGCTGGGATTCTCTGGCGCGAAGGTTGAGTTGGACATCTGATTTCATGGTAACACTCCGTATAGCATTTGCTATACAGCATAGCAGATTATTGCTGTGTAGCAATTGCTATACATAGCGGATAACTGAATTTTTCACCAGAGAGTTACTGACTAAAGGTACTTAATGTTGGCAAGACGGCTGCTGCAACGGATGGGTAAATTATCAGGATGTTGTAACTACGTAATTTTTATTTAAATTCGGGGGCGTTTACTGCCCCCGAAGACGCATTTAACCATCAGAAGCGGTACTCAATCCCTGCGCCAATGGCGTAGTTATAGTTTTGAATACCTGCAGCATCATTGTAATGTTCAGAGTCACCTGTGACTTTATCATGCACAGTTGAGTCCCCCCTGCCTTCAGAGAAACGCGTCCAGCTCAGTTCAGTGAAGACACGAGCCTGGGAAGTAATGTTATATCCCGCGTTGATAGTACCTGAGTAATAGTTTGAGTTACTGGCACTTTCGTTAAAACTCAGGTCACGCATGTAATGCTCATCGTGGTCGCGAGCTTCTACCCACGGACTGAATTTAAACTGTGCAGTGATATCAAAATCCTGGTAAACATATTTCCCCGTCAGCCCTAAGTAAGGCACCCGGTATTTCTGCTGGTAACCAATGGTATGACATTCGCGCCGAAGGGTATTTATCCGTTTATTTACTGGAGTTATTCTCTGTAAATAAAAGGTTCTGTTGTACCAATAGCCTGCGCAACATTTATTGCGCAGGCTTTTTTTTATCAAAAATACCCTGATGTTACTGATGTTTTTGGACTATTGACCTGATGAGTATTGCCTGAAAATAGTGCTATCAGAGTTCCATCAGGTTGAACGCAACGCAACAACGATATTATCCAGACAGACGCTTTATGTACGTCATCAGCACGACATAACTCGCCCTTCTGCCCCGCTCCGATCTGGCGAATAACGCCCAGAGACGCTCACTACTCAGCGGATAAGTGAGACGCTACCCGCTATTTTTACCTTATTGCATCTGAAATGTTTACTTTGCCACTTGTATGTAGCATTCTTGACGAAATTCATCATTTCAGCATAAAGGCAGAAAATCATGGATACGCCTGTCCATCTGTTAAAAGTTGCGCAACGTTCAGAGAAAATGCTGTTTTCTCTCACCGAACAAATTCAGTCACAGAAAGAAGAGTTGCAGGAAAACAAGTTTTATCAGGTCTATGCCAAGGCGGCGCTTGCCCGGCTGCCCCGTCTCACGCGCGCCAGCGTGGACTACGCCGTCAACGAGATGGAAGAAAGCGGCTATGTGTTTGATAAGCGCCCTGCAGGTAGTTCCACCAAGTATGCGATGTCGATTCAGAACATTATCGACATTTACCATCACCGTGGGGTTCCCAAATATCGCGACCGCTATCCATCGGCATTTGCCGTTTTCATCGGCAACCTGAAAGGTGGCGTATCAAAAACGGTCTCTACCGTTTCTCTGGCTCATGCGCTACGCACCCACCCTCACCTGCTTTATGAAGACTTACGCATCCTGGTGGTTGATCTCGATCCGCAGTCTTCAGCAACCATGTTCCTCAACCATACCCGGGCCATTGGCATGGTTGATGCCACCTCCGCACAGGCCATGCTGCAAAATGTGTCGCGCGAGGAGCTACTCTCAGAATTTATCGTGCCTTCCATTGTGCCGGGCGTAGACGTACTGCCAGCCTCAATTGAAGATGCGTTTATCGCCTCGCGCTGGGATGAGTTATGCGCCGAACACCTGCCGGGGCAAAATATTCACGCGGTGTTGAAAGAGAATGTGATTGATAAACTGCGCAAAGATTACGATTTCATCTTTATCGACAGCGGCCCACACCTTGATGCATTTCTCAAAAATGCCATCGCCTCAGCCGATCTGCTGTTAACGCCGGTTCCGCCTGCGCAGGTGGATTTTCACTCGACGTTGAAATATTTAACCAGACTCCCTGAACTGGTTGAAATTATTAATGAATCTGGCATGAAGTGTAATCTGCAAGGCAATATCGGCTTTATGTCAAAACTGTCGAATAAGGCCGACCATAAGCTTTGCCATAGCCTGGCGAAAGAAATTTTTGGCGGCGATATGCTCGATGTCGCGTTACCGCGACTGGATGGCTTTGAGCGTTGTGGCGAATCTTTCGACACCGTGGTCTCAGCAAACCCGGCCACCTATATTGGCAGCAGTGAGGCATTAAAAAATGCCCGCCATGCCGCTGAAGATTTCGCCCGGGCAGTCTTCGACCGCATTGAATTTATCAGAACCAATGGAGGTGTATGATGAGCGCCAAGAGAATAACCATAGGCCGAACCTTCAAAACCCCTGCACTGCACGAGGATGATGGCGGACCGTCTCAGGAGCAAATCTTTACCCTCTCTACCGGACGTCATGTTACTTTTTCGCTGCGCACCATCCCGGCCAACGAGGTTGAAAATGGGACCTATGTCATTCAGGAGATCAATGGCCGCGATCAAACTTCGCTGACCAGCGAGTCCCTGAAAGACATTACCCGCACCCTTCGCCTGCAACAGTTTTTCCCTTGCATCGGCATTGAGCGGGAAGACGGCGTGGAAATTATTGATGGTTCCCGCAGACGCGCGGCGGCCATTTTGTGTCATACCCCGCTGAAAGTACTGGTCACCACTTCAACGGTATCTGCCGATGAAGCCCGTAAACTGGCGGCAGATATTCAGACGGCGAAAGAACATAACCTGCGTGAAGTCGGGTTACGCTTGATGGCGCTTAAAGCGTCTGGTCTGAATCAGAAACAGATAGCCGCACAGGAAAAACTGTCACCGGCCAAAGTCTCCCGCGCCATGCAGGCGGCATCCGTTCCGCAGGAGCTGGTTTCACTGTTCCCGGTACAGTCAGAGCTTCATTTTTCCGATTACAAATTGCTGGCGGCAGTGGACGAAAGTCTCGCCGAGAAAAATGTCGAACTGAGCACGCTGATCGAACAAATTTCAGAAGATATTGATCTTATTCTGAGCGAAGGTGGCCTTGCGGAAGATGAGATTAAAAATAAGCTGCTGAAGCTTATTCAGAAAAAATCGTCTTTGCTGATCTCGCTGCCTAAAAAAGAGAAAGCGAAGGTGGTTTCGCTGTGGGCTTTTGATGACAAAGACCGATACGCGCGTAAACGCATTAATGGCCGAACAATCTCTTTTGAATTTAATCGTCTGACAAAAGAAGTTATGGACGAGCTGGAGCAGTCAATTAATGACGTGCTCGCCAGACATCTTGAGTAGGTGTTTTCGCGCGGACATCATGAATGTGCGGTAATGGCTATTTAGCCCGACGTAGTTTCTTGCCGGATGCGGCGTAAACGCCTTATCCGGCCTACAAACCCCTGTAAATTCAATATATTGCAGAAACATCCGCACTGTCGTCGCTTCTAGTGTCTGTCATGCCCACAGCGATATATCTTCCTCTGTATTTCCCGTGAAGTAACAAATTCCCCATTCATTAATAATTAGATGTCACCAATAATATTAAATTAATAATAGAAATTATAACAATCAAACAAACACATAATTAGTTTGTCATTTATTAACCATAAAAATAATAACATTATACATTCTTCTCTTCCAGAAAAAGTGCAAACTATACCTCGTACATTTAGTATCCCCGGAGTGGATAAAAATGTCAGTAACACTAATCGATAATTTTTAGAGGTGAATAATGAATATTATTACAGATGTTTTAGTCAACGGTCATATGTTTAACTGCATCGAGGATATGCAAGAAAATCGCTTCCCTACCACACTTTTCCCGGAAGCTTATTTTCAAATGGTAATTAATGGTGATGTTAAGAATAATCAAAACGTTATCTGGAGTTGTAGATCTGATTTACCCGGAAATCCTGTTTCTGTGGATCAGGACGGCGTCGTGAAATTTAACAATGCTAATGAAAGTTTTGCTGGAAAGACGTTTTATGTAGAAGCACGCGACAGAAAGACATCTCGTGTACAAGTCTATAGTTTTACTATTAAAAATTTTTTCAAACATAATACAGAGAAAACACTTAATGTTGAAGAAACCAAGTTATGGGTGGCAAGTGTAAACGGGCAACTTCCACACGTACTAGAACTCCAGGATAATGTAATGACCTATGCAGAACGTAAAATCAATGGAGGGCTTTTTAAGGAGTGGGGTAAACTGGTAGTTTACAGTTGGTTTAGCGATGATGGTGATAATGATATCGCGGCAATACACGGTTTCGATAATGGGAAAGCATATTTTTGCAATGGGGGTAGTTCTTGTTTTTCGGAAATAGGTAATTTATATTTAAATGCTTGCGCAGTTTTTAAGTAAAATATAATATTCTAATTTGTATCATTTCACATGACATAAAACATGTCAGACCAGACAATTAAATAAACGCATTATAAAGTACACTCTTATCCCAATAGATAAGACAATTTGATACCCCGTGATACTTTGAACGGGTCATGTCTGGTGAACATCAGACTATGCAACTCGCTGACGTGAAAGAAAATAAACCTTCACGTCAGCTATCTCCACAATCGAATCCCTGATAGTGATACGTAATTTCCAGTCATTACCTATATATTGTAATTGTGCCATAACAAAATTACTGCTGCCGTAAAAGCAAAAAAACCGATAACACTGAGTAAAAAACTTATCGATACCTGATGGCTAAACTTAACTTTTCGGTTGCTGATCGTAATTTCATATCCTTCCATCTTGCTTCTCCTTGTTTACTCTGGTTAACACCGGGTGTTTCTTTTACAGAACAACATTTATCTGTGGTACTTAAGTAGGGGAACATCTTTCCCTTATAACTTAAATAGCCTTTGATTTTCTGAGTAAGATTTTATATATGCACTATCACATACTGGCATTCAACGTAAAAGAAAACCATCAGGATTTAACCTTAGTTGTGAGGCCATAAAATAACAGAGAGAAATTAAGAATAGTGCAAAACAGATGTGGGTAGCAGGCAAAAATAAAGCCGGTGAACGACAGCATGTATTCACCGGCCCCTTCCAATGGATCGATATAAGACAGAAGGAAATAAACTGTTATATCAACTTGTCACTTTAATTACTTGAGTACCTTCACGGTATAACGGCCATCGGGCTGGCGATACGCACCATGAATATCGGTTTCAAAGCCCGGATAATGCGCGCCAATTTCACACAGCATCTGCAGGAACTCCAGTACCGGACGGCTTTCAGCGGTGATCATTTCGCCAGGCATCACCAGCGGTACACCCGGAGGATACGGCAGGATCATATTGGCGTTCACGCGACCGACCATGTCATCCAGATAAACTTCTTCCACTTCGCTATGCAGTTCTTTCTGGAATGCACGATACGGTGTTACCACCATTTCTGGCAGAACTTCGAACGCGCGATACATCAGATCTGGCAAATTATGGTGAGAAATCAGTTTATGAATATTCTGCGCCAACTCCTGAATACGCATGTCTTCATAGAATTCAGGATCTTCCAGATACAGTGACGGCAGCATGTTTTTCACACGCAGGTTTAAATCAAAGGCGCGTTTGAACTCGGTCAGGCCACGCAACAGGCTCAGAGCTTTGGTTTTATCGATACCAATGCTGAAGAGGAAGAGCAGGTTATAAGGACCGGTTTTCTCAACGATAATGCCATGCTCATCAAGGTATTTCGCCACAATGCTCGCCGGAATACCGAAATCGTCCATTGTGCCGTCTTTCGTCATACCCGGTGTCAGCAGAGTGACTTTGATCGGGTCCAGATACATATGCTCGTTGTCAATGTTCTGGAAACCATGCCAGCCGTTGTCAGAATTGAGCGGCCAGCATTCAACCTGGTCAATCTGCTCTGGCTGCCAGACATCAAAGAACCAACCGTCCGATTCGCCTTTTAAGCGTTTAATCTCTTTACGGAACCTGATTGCACGATTAATAGAGCCATCAATCAGACGCTTACCGGCATTTCCTTTCATCATTGCCGCAGCAGTTTCCATCGATGCGACAATACCGTAGTGCGGTGAAGTCGTGGTGTGCATCATATAGGCTTCGCTGAACGTCTCTTCGTTAACATCCCCTTTCACATGGATCATGGATGCCTGAGAAAACGCCGCGAGCAATTTATGCGTAGACTGAGTTTCGTAAATCACTTTACCTTCAACACGACCACCGCTCATCCCGCATTTACCTTTGTAAATTGGCGAGAAATTGGTGTAAGGCACCCAGGCGGAATCAAAGTGGATGGATTTTACGTCCAGCGTTTTCTTGATGTAGTCGGTGTTGTACAGCAGGCCGTCATAAGTCGAGTTGGTAATAACAGCATGTACAGGCCAGGTGGCATTCGGCGTTTCTTTCACGCGTTTGGCGATGGTTTCATGCTGAAATTCGCTCTGCGGAATACCGCCTAAAATACCGTAAGCATTACGGGTCGGGCGGAAGTAGATCGGCGTAATATCGCTCATCATCATCAGATGGGTCAGCGATTTGTGGCAGTTACGGTCAATCAGCACTGTACTGCCCGCCGGAGCGGAATACATGCCGACGATTTTGTTAGCGGTTGACGTACCGTTGGTGACCATATAGCTGCGTTCAGCGTTGAACACGCGAGCAATATACTCTTCCGCTTCTTTGTGCGGACCAGAGTGATCCAGCAGAGATCCCAGCTCAGATACCGAGATGGAGATATCTGACTTCATGGTGTTTGCACCAAAGAAGTCATAGAAAATGCTACCGACCGGGCTTTTCAGGAATGCCGTACCGCTCATATGGCCAGGGGTACAGAATGTGTACTTACCTTCACGAACATATTTGAACAGGGCTTTGGTCAGTGGCGGCAGAATGGTATCGATATATTCGTCAGTATTTTGTTTGATTTTTAAGGCGATATCTTCCGCCGCGCCCAGCGCGTATTCGAAGAAACGCACCTGCATACGCAGCTCGTTCAGGCTGACATCCAGCGTAGAGTGAGTATTTGCAAACGCATACAGTGGCATGTACTCATTCATAGCGCTGATTTCTTCGCACAGCGCAAGATTGTACTTATCCCAGTCAAAGATCACGCCGCAAAGTTGAGCATTATTTTCAATCAGCTTCAGCAGGTCTTCGCGGTCGTTTGGATAGACAACGTGGAAGCCCCGTTTTTCGAGGGCGCAATGCAACTCACGGATAGGCTCTTCTTTAAAGTAAACACCCATCTGATTCATTATCGCGATAACGTTCATATTTATATCTCCTGATAGAGCTGGCTCCTCCCGTCTCGTTGTGGGAGAACGAGAGGAGCGCAGAGAAACGAAGGGAATTAGTGGGTGTCTACGCTGCTAACGTCGTCAGCAGCATGTTCGCGCTGGTGCAATTTACGGCCGTAAAACATCAGGATTATCAGACTGACGATAAATGTCCCGGTCAGCTCGAAGGACGTAGCGCCTGACAGAGCGATGAAGCAGAAGACACAACCCAGCACTGAACAAACCAGGCTGGCGCCGTTGCGCAGGTTGACGCCTTCGAAACGAATCAGATCAACACAGGAGTAGAAGTAAGGGAGCATGGTCAACAGCACTGCGATCCCGGTAAGCACGCCAAACAGGTCAGAAGCTTTACCACCGGTAGAGTTCATCACGGTTATCAGCACCATCAGGACGGTCATTTTCACCGCTGCAAGCAACAGGCCTTTTTTAGGGATGTTGTTACTGTCAACATCACCATAAACTTTCGGGAAGTTGCCGTCGTTTGCCGCACGGACACCCGCCTGGCCAACCAGCATCATCCAGGAACCGAGGGAAGTCAGACAGGCGAAAGCGGTAAAAGCAGAAACCACCGGTGCGGCCCAGCCGCCAAACATCGTCGCGGCGCTAACGGCGAACGGAGCACCAGAAGCAGCCATACGGTCGGCAGGGAACATACCGGAAAGCACCTGGGTTGCGGCAATATAAACGATACCGGCCATTGCCGTGCCCAGCATGGTTGCCAGCGGAACGGTGCGTTTTGGATTTTTCACCATACCGCTGCTCACCGCAGCAGATTCAACACCAACGAAAGCCCACAGGCAGAGCAGAATACTGTTAATCACAGCGCGGCTGTCAGTCGTACCGGAGGTATTCCAGTTTGCCTGGTAAGTCGCCAGATCAAACCAGTGCCAGCCAATAACAGCAGTCAGCGCGACAGGAATCAGTACCAGCATCAGGCCAATAGTTGTCAAACGGCTAACCCAGGCACCGCCAAGCATGTTGATGAAGGTAAAGATCCAGACAATAGCAATACAGGCAATACCGGCTGGAATTGGGCTATTTAATACAGGGAAGAAGGTAGAAAGATAAGAAACCGCGGTAATACCAATTGCGAGGTTACCAATCCAGTTAGCGTGATAATAAAGAACACCCGTCTGGAATCCGAATGCCGGAGAGATTTCCCCCGCATAAGCAATTGGGCCACCTTGTTGCGGGTTTTTTGTCGCCAGGCGGGCATAAACATAAGCCAGCGACATCGCACCAATAATAGAGATAACCCATCCCCAGATGGCAATACCACCAATGCTGGCAAGATTCGCGGGTAATAATGCAATCCCGCTTCCCATCATATTACCGGCTACCACGCCAGTACAGGCAAATAGCCCGATCTGTTTGGCAGAACTCATATTTTCAATCTCCTGGATTTAATATTCAAGGCACAAGTCAACATGTAAACAACGCTGCAGACTGACCGACTATAGAAAAGGGTACTAATTCAGGAGAATGAAGTCCTAAAGATAAAATGAATAAACAATAAACGATATATAAATGATGTTTTTTAGAGAATCATAAAGGTTATCTGGATTATCTACGGTTATCATGAAAAGATAAATTTTGTTGATTATCAATCAATTAAATCGATTTCCTTAAGAGTAAAACCGTAGTTTTTCTGATTTATGATGGATTGCGTAAAATATAAATACGGTGACTGATGACATGAAAAAAATGCCTTATCATATTATTTAAGAAAAAATATGATAAGGCTTCATTTATTCTGCTGAAGAATAATTTTCAAGGTAGGGTACGATGCGGTTTAGCGATGTCTGGAATATACCATTTTTAATCCAGTACAGCGTGTTTTCTCCAGGACGCAAATTAAATGCGGTAATATAGGCATCAGCGGCAAGACGGTTTTCGCCTTTCATTTCGTAGACTTTTCCCAGCAGGATATAGTTTAGCCAGGAGAGTTCATTTCTGATACCGAGATTAATTGCCTGATACGCCTCCTCCACGTTGCCACGATCTAACAAATCGACAGTTTTAATCTGATAGTAAATCGCTGAATCCTTGAGCCCTGGGCTGTTACGAATTTTCTCCATCGAGGCATATAACGTTTTAAGCTGCTTGTCATCAAGCAACTGCTGCGTATGGCGAAAAATATCGATCAATGCTTTTTCAGCATTAACATAGGTAAATTCCGGGGACTGTTTCGCCACGTCTTCGAGGATTTCACTGGCTTTGTTTAGCGATGCAGCATCCCCCTGCATTAACAACTGATGTGCTTCAAAAAAATGTGCCAGAGACTGACTTTTAATGGGTTGATAATGGCTCATCATTTCCGTCATTTTGTCTGACCAGGATAGCGAAAGCGCCGATGATAAATTGCTCAGTAAATCATTCTGGATCGCTACCTCATTAGACCCCGTAATGAAGTAACGTTTATCCAGCATAACCTCGCCGTTCGCATGATCGACCAGGCGGACAGACATAAAACATTGCTGTGCTCGGTAGTGACGTTGATTGAGAAACTCCAGCGTTAACGTTTTTCCTGAATTTCCCGAAACATGGCCACTGTAGTTTATTTTGTCATGCACCATATAATTAGAATATGTGTTAAGCGTAGATGTCACCAGGCTTCCTAAGCCAACAGCATAAAAAAGCTGCAAATTCCAGTTATTACATGCATTTCCGTTAACAAGGTGGATGTCTATATCAAGTGGGTTCAGAAGAACCTGAGTATTGGTCGTCGTTAAATTAGATTTAATTGCTGTTTTTGCAACCATAAATACACAACTAAGCACAGCCAGTAAAAAGATAGCCCAAACGATAAAAACACGGAGATGATGATATTTACGCAGTTGATTGTCAGATAATCGAGGCGCGGTAATGATGGGAGTATTGGTCGGTAGCGGCGTATCTGACACAATGTCGGGCTGTTCAGGGGATAAGGATGCCGTCACCTCCCCTTCTTCAGCGCACCATGTTACCGGCGCGGTGAGTTTATATCCACGTTTAGGGATAGTAATGATATATTCATTATTCTCATCATCATCGTCATTTTTTAATGACTTACGCAACTCAGAAATAGTTTGCGTCACAACGTGGCTGGTGACTATATTTCGCTTCCATACATGGTCAATCAACTCATCGCGTGTAAGCACTTCACCGGGGTGATGAGCCAAAAAAACCAGAAGATCAATTAATCGCGGTTCGAGTGTTATTCGCCGTCTATTGCGGCTGATTTGATTAACATCAGGGCTGACTAGCCATTCGCCCACTCGAACGACAGGTTTCTGCATAAAATTAACTCCAAAAACGGCTTGTTATATGCAGATATTAACACCCTCTTCAATTGTTGCATCTGTTTCCATATTATTAACCATAAAATAAGTTAAATCTGTAGCAAAAAGAAACTAACTTAAGATATTTAATTAGTTTAACTCGGGCGTTTACCCTGGCTAATATAAAGGCATTTATATTAATCCTATGTAATAGATTAGCCCGAGGCTAAAGATTAACCGACGCAGACCTGGAGTGGTAGCCAGAGGAACAGGAATAGAATTCAGAGTTATCGACAAAAATGGAGATATAGCATCCAGGCAGAATGCTATATCTGAAAGTCATAGTGGGTAATCAAGAATGATTAATTGGTAACTTAAAGAAGGCGATCATTTCCTGTAACTGTCTGACCTGGTCGTGTAGACTCAGCGCGATGGTTTCAGATTCACTTACCAATGAGTTATTACGCTGCGTCACAGTATCCATTTCAGTCAGCGCATACGCAACCTGCTGAATCCCTTTGCTCTGCTCTTCAGACGCCTGGGAGATATCATTCATAATGCTGTTGACATCATAAATGGCATTCACCATTTCATTTATCGTCTTACCTGCATTGGTGGCAAGCGCATTACCTGTATTGACATGTTCAACGGCTGAAGTTATTAATTCATTGATTTCTTTAGCCGCGCTGGCACTGTTTTGAGCCAGATGCCGTACTTCACTGGCAACAACAGCAAACCCACGCCCATGATCTCCGGCTCTTGCTGCTTCAACGGCAGCGTTAAGCGCCAGGATATATGTTTGGCGAGCGATGTCATCCACAACTTTGTTAATTTCCGATATCTTTTTAACACTTTGTTCAATAGTACGAATAGTTTCCGTAACTGCCTGCGCCGCCGTCAGCCCTTCTTGTGCCGTCGTATTTGCCGCGCTGGCAAATTCATTCGCTCTTTTGGCGTTGTCAGCATTATGCGCAACCGTCGTACTGATCTCTTCCATATTGGCAGCAGTTAGCTGTAATGCGCCCGCCTGCTCCTCTGTACGGGTCGACAGATCGCTATTACCATGCGTCATTTCATCAGTGCTGTCGCTAATTAGTTCAATTGAACTTTTAAACGTTGTAATGATATCGCTTAAATTTAGCCGCATCGTGTCCAGTTGTTCAATAACTTCACCAATTTCGTTTTTCTGACCGATGGCTAATGTATGATTAAGTTCGCCATTAGAAATTAAAGAAAAGCATTCTTTGATGTACTCAAATCGTGAGAATACATTGTTTTTTAACCATAACCAGCCTGCGACTGCGAGTATTATCCAAAAACAAAAAGAGATCACCCCAACAAAATAAGAATCAGCTATCAGACAATTAATAATACCCTTAGCTTCAGGCTCATCATATTTATAGACATAATCATCCAAATAATTCTCTTGAGAGATAAATTTATCTACTTTTTTCTCTACTTCACTCAGTCGCCCTGATCGAACCGCTTCTTCAACATTTTTAAAAGCATCTCTGATTGACTGAGTTTGTTTCACACTATTTTTAGCATCATCGGAAATAATGTCCATATAGTCATGAAAATGATTTTTAGCCGACTCCATGTCATACAATGATTTACTATTATCGCGATAATCCCATTCTTCAAAGACAAGCTCAAGTGCTCGCCGCGTCTTTGATAACGTATTGATCTGATCTAAACCTGACGTTAGTCTGAAAACATTATTTTTAATCTCAATAAAGTGATATAACGTTATGATATTTGACATGGTAAAAACCAGTACAACAAAAGAAACAGCAACAATAAACGTTGTTTTTAAAGATAATGACTCAGGTAAGATCCTGAGCCTTTTGCTGTTTTTTAAGGAAAAAATCATTATGCACCTGACCTGTAAGCATGAAAACCACTAAAGCCTCATTTTCAGTCAACTGATACTTCTGCTGTACGTTCAACCAATTGCATTTCTTCGCTGTTAAGCAATTTTTCAATATCGACAAGAATAAGCATTCTGGAATCAAGCGTACCTAAGCCAAGCAAGTAATCTGTCGCTAATTTTGCGCCGCTAAATTCAGGTGCCGGACGAATTTGTTCAGGTGACAAAGAGAGCACATCAGAGACACCATCAACCACTATCCCAACGATTTTGTTAGAAAAACTTAGCACGATAACGACCGTGTTTTCATCAAATGAAATTGTATCCAGATGAAATTTAACGCGAAAGTCAACTACAGGCACAATAACACCGCGAAGGTTTGTCACACCGGCAATAAAATCTGGGGTATTCGCAATGCGCGTAACTCGCTCGTAGCCGCGAATTTCCTGTACTTTTAATATTTCTATTCCGTACTCTTCTTGCCCAAGAGTAAAAATCAAATATTCATTACCGACATTTTCTTTTGCCGATTGTTTATCGTTATCTGTGAGTTTCATAATGTTTCCCTTAATTGAGAACGTTGCCGGAATCCACTATTGCAGGCGTCATTGCTGTTCTGGAATAAAGCGCAGCAACATCCAGGATCATAGCTACGCTGCCGTCCCCCAGAATAGTGGCGGCAGCAATTCCCGGCACCTTACGATAGTTTTGTTCGAGATTTTTAACGACGACCTGATGCTGGCCAATCAGTTGATCCACCAGTAGCGCATAGCGAATACCTGCACTTTGCACGACGACCGCAATACCTTCATTTACACTCTGTAAATCACTCTGGATACCGAAAAGACGATTCAGCTCGATGAGGGCCAGATATTCCTCTCTGACCTTCAATACCAACTCACCGCCGGACATTCTGTTTAGCGGCATTTCCAGCAACATCAGTGATTCCATCACCGCGCCAAGTGGGAGAACATAAATTTCAGCCCCAACGCGTACAGACATGCCGTCCAGAATTGCCAGCGTCAGAGGTAATATTATTCGGATAGTGGTTCCACGCCCCTGTTCTGAATGGATTGTCACATGACCGCCCATATCCTGAATGTTTCGTCTCACCACATCCATACCAACGCCACGACCGGAGACATCTGTGACTTTCTCTGCGGTGGAGAAACCCGCTGCAAAAATGAGCATCCAGACTTCTTCATCGCTGGGGTTTTCACTAATAGCGACGCCCTGCACATGAGCGCGATTAAGGATTTTTTCTCTGTTGAGGCCGGCGCCATCATCTACGACTTCGATAACAATATTACCGCCGTGGTGCTCTGCCGATAGCGTCAGGCTACCGGTAGCAGGTTTACCATTAGCTAGCCTGACATCAATCGGCTCAATACCGTGATCCAGACTATTGCGTACCAGATGAGTCAGCGGGTCGATAATTCGCTCGATTAAACTTTTATCCAGTTCCGCAGAACCGCCCCACAACGTCAGCTCTACCTTTTTATTTAATTTATTAGCAAGGTCATGAACTAAACGGGGAAAACGGCTGAAGACATATTCCATTGGCATCATACGGATCGACATCACCGATGCCTGTAAATCCCGGGCATTACGTTCGAGTTGCGCAATACTATTAATCAACGAGTCATACTGAGCAGGATCCAGCCCCGCAGATAACTGTGTCAACATGGTCTGGGTAATAATGAGTTCACCGACCTGGTTAATTATCTGGTCTACTTTTTCTACGGCGACACGAATACTACCGGATTCAGTGCTTTGTTTACGGGATTCGCTGGCACTACGCAGTTTTCTTGATGGCGCAGCGCCAATCGGGGAACTGCTTGTCGCAGAAAAACCATTATCGTTTGTTTCTTGCGCAACACCGTCTGCATCCAGACAGGTATTTTCTACAAAATCGTCATCACAAACATCAATCGTGATTTGTTCTGGTTCCAGAATAAAACATAATACCGCCAGAATATCATCCGCAGCGGTAGTGGTGAGCATACGAGCCTGCAGGCTGCTTTTTTCAATTTTAAGATCCTGCAACATGCCAAGATTCTTAAGTTCCTCAACAAGAGGTTCGAAATCCTTTTCGCCTAGATCCTTGAGGGTAATCTTTAAAACATCTTCTCCCGTTCCCGTATCTTTTTTACTTTCTTTTATCAGCTCGGCCTGATGACTATTGTTTACAGAGCCCTCTTTGGATTCCAGGGCTAACTGTCTCAGCGCCTCACAAATATATCGGTAGCTGTCCTCATCCGGCGTGCGGGAAGATTTATATGCATCAAGTTGATCCTGCATAATATCCTTACTTTCCAAAAAAAGATTAATGATGCCTTCATTGAGCTGGAGTTTTCCACTACGAGCATCATCCAGAATATTTTCCAGAATATGTGTCGTTTCCTGTAATACAGTAAAACCAAATGTCCCCGCGCCGCCTTTAATCGAATGAGCGGCCCGGAAGATAGCGTTCAGGCTTTCCTTATCAGGTGTTCGCGGATTAAGCTCGAGCAAATGCCCTTCCATATCGGCCAATAGCTCATCGGCTTCATCAAAGAAAGTCTGATAAAAATCGCTGATATCCATCTTATTTCGTCTTCTCCTGAACCGGTTTTTCGGACGTGGGGTTTAACGGCGGATTATCGATGTCAGGTTTACTAGGTGGCACAGAGAGTTTTTCTCCTGTCACATCACTGTTAAGCAACTTATCCTCGTTCATAATTTCTTGTTCTTTCTCTTCACTCAGCACGAGGATACTGATGCGACGGTTGGCGGGATCGTCTTTCGCTGTACCGGCCTGATTCATACTGTCAGCATCACCGATAACCTGTAAGAATTTGCCGACTTCCAGACCATGATTAATAAGAATCCTTCTCGCCGCGTTAGCACGATCAACGGAAAGTTCCCAGTTGCTATAGCCAGCTTCACCGCCAGCATAAGGCAACGAATCAGTATGTCCGGTTACCATTATGTGATTCGGTAATTGGTTCAGAACAGGCACTAATGCCTCCAGAATTCCGACCATATAGGTTTCCGGTGTCCAGCTACCGACTTTAAACATCGGGCGTTCCTGGCTGTCCGTTATCTGTATCAACAGTCCATCCGGGGTCAACGATAAGTGTAAATTTGAACGGAATTTGTTCAGACGGGTGTCCGTCTTCATGATGCCTTGCAGCTTTGACTCTGCATGCTTCAGCGTTTTATTTCCCGAATAGAAATGATCTTCCTGCTTTTGCAAAACAGCTTTCTGAACTTCCCCATCCTGATGAACAACATCCTCGCCACCGCCAGGAATAATACTTTGGCTCTGAGTATCTTTGTCACCATGTTCGGCCATAGGTACGCCGATGGGGATTTTGAAATACTCTGCAAGCTGATGACGCTGCTCTGGCGTGGAGGAAGAAACCAGCCACATAACCAGAAAAAAGGACATCATGGCAGTCATAAAATCGGCATAAGCGATTTTCCACGAACCACCATGTAAACCTTCTTTTTTATTACCTGAGCGTCTTACAACAACAATGTTGCCGGTCCCGTTGTTCTTCATGGGGCCTCACCTGTGGAAGAATTATTGGCCGAATATTTCGCCTGGCGAACATGTTCCTCAAGCTCGGCAAAGCCCGGACGTTCGCTGGTAAAGAGGGTTTTTCGACCGAACTCAACCGCAATTTGCGGCGCAGAACCATGAATACATGACAGCAACGTGGTTTTAATACACTGAAGCATTTTTATTTGCTCGGCACTTTTCTGTCGTAACAGAGACGCCAGCGGAAGCACCAAACCATAGGCCAGCAGGATCCCTAAAAAGGTTCCCACCATCGCATGGGCTATCAAAGCACCAAGTTCACCGGCGGGTTTGTCTACTGCGCTCAGGGCGTTTACGACCCCCATCACGGCTGCCACAATACCGAATGCCGGTAAAGCATCACCTGCAGTTTGCAAACTGTGAACCGTTGTTTCATATTCCATTTCGCAGGTTTCAATTTCCTCATCCATTAAAGATTCCATTTCAAAGGCGTTCATACTGCCACTGATCATCAGCCGCAGGTAATCAACCATAAAATTCATCACGCTTTTATCTTTCAATAAGCGGGGATAAGAGGAAAAAATATCACTGCTTTCAGGATCTTCAATATCATTTTCCAGTGACATTAGCCCTTTTTGACGTCCTTTACTTAGCAGTAAAAACATCATAGCCAGTAAATCCATGTACATTTCTTTTGAATAAAGTGCCTTAGCCCGGAATAAGACAGGAAATGTTTTTATAGTTGAACGAATAGCCTTGCCATTATTACCAACGATAAATGCACCCAGACCAGCACCTGCGATAATCAAAAATTCGGTAGGCTGATATAATGACATCAGATATCCTCCGGCGAGGACATAACCACCAAACACAGTCACAAAAACTACAAAATATCCTAATAAAACAAGCATGTTCGCTCCTTACCATCGGTCATGCCTGGTATGAAAAAGGCTGACAGAGATGTTCACTACGATGAAAAACTACCGAACATCCCGACGGCAGCGTAAGCAACGACAATGAGAAATCTCTCTCGTGGTAATAAAATCACGAGGGCGAATGCTCACGGTTGCATATCTGTACAGGAGGTACGACAATCACATATTAGATAATAATATCTGTAACTGAATGACCAACCTCAGGACATCGAGTTATTGCAGATTAATATCTGCATGCATTTCAAGCCTTGCTCTTAATCTTTTGATTGTCTGACTGTGTAATTGGCTGATGCGTGTTTCTGTCACAGATAACAAGAGGCCAATCTCTTTCATATTAAGATCCTGCTGATAATACAGGTTTAATAGAAACTGCTCACGCTCGGGTAACAGCTGAATTTCTTCGCTAATTTTCTGCATAAGATCTTTGCGCAGAATATCATTCAGAGGATTTTCCTCGTCCGTTTGAAATTCGGAAAGTTCAAATCCTTCACCCCCATCTTCCATCAACTCATCAAGCGAACAAATCAGGCTTGAGTTTGTTTCCTGTAAAACGGTCTGGTAATCCTGCAGCGACATTTCCAGTTCCGCCGCGATTTCCTGTTCTGTCGCAGCATTCCCGGTTCGCTGCTCCACACGGGCAATCGCGGCGCTAACTTCACGCGATTTTCGCCGTATGCGGCGCGGCGCCCAGTCATTCTCACGCAGTTCATCAATGAATGCCCAGCGAACACGCTGCGCCAGAAAAACTTTCAGTTTCACCCCCATACTGGGATCAAACTGATCGACGGCGTTCATTACAGCTATTGCACCGGCCTGCATCAGGTCATCCAGTTCAACACCCGCAGGGAGTCGGGCTTGCAATTTAAGTGCTTCATGGCGTACCAATCCGCCAAATTGCGCCCATAAATCTCCCTTATTATATGTTACTGCCAGATTATATAACCCCTTCACTTTATCATATTCCGCATTATTACAATGAAGGTTTATTATTCGACATTATCAGGAAATCATATAGCCTGATAAAAGCGATTAAAGTGAAACATATCAAGACTTCAATAATCAAAGGTAAATTCATTTTTTATACACCTAATAATTATCCTGATATGTATCTTGCTATTATTTTAATTTAGAACGATTCCCACTCATCATCTGACTGAATTGGTGTTTTTTTCGATACATCAGGTAATAAATGTTTTCTGGCCTGTTTTTTGACATTCCAGGAACGTTTATCTTTTTCTTCTTCGACAACGAAAGAAGAAACCATATTATCCAGTTCACCGGCATTCGTTTCGACATCACTGGTAGTTTTAGCAGCCTGCTCTACCATCGCCGCATTTTGTTGCGTAACCAGATCCATTTCATTGATTGCCTGCGCAATCTGGCTTATGCCGATACTTTGCTCATCAGAGGCTGAGGTAATTTCTGCCATGATATCGGTAACCTGAATAACAGATTTGACGATCTCTTTCATCGATTCCCCGGCGACAACCATTTCCTGAGAACCGGTATTCATGTTGGCGACACAAGTATTGATCAGCAAACGAATCTCTTTTGCTGCATCTGCGCTACGTTTAGCCAGGTTGCGAACTTCACCGGCAACAACGGCAAATCCGCGCCCCTGTTCACCTGCACGCGCCGCTTCTACTGCCGCGTTCAACGCCAGAATATTGGTCTGATTAGCAATGCTGTCGATAACGCCGTTAATGTCAGCAATTTGACGGGAACTGTCTGATATTTCACGCATAATACCGTCAAGATTGTTCATCACATCACCGCCATTACGTGCGCTAATGCTGGCGCTTTCCGCGAGTTGTCTGGCGCTGTGCGCGTTATCGGCGTTCTGACGAACGGTGATTTTTAGCTCTTCCATACTGGCAGCAGTTTGCTGGAGTGCAGAAGCCTGCTCTTCTGTACGTGATGACAAGTCATTGTTGCTATTAGCAATTTCATGGGCATTGTGGTAAATCTGCTTCACGCCGGCACGGATGCCATTAACGGTTTCCGTCAACGATAATCGCATTTTTTCCACTTCAGCCAGCATAAAGCCGATTTCATTCAGATTGCCAATTTTTGTTTCATGACTCAGGTCGCCGCTGGCGATTTTTCTGAATGCTTCTTTTGCCATATCAAGGCGCTGGAAAAGGTTACGTTTCAACCAGATACGTGACACAAAAAAGATAATAAGACCCAGCAGCAGTGTAATCACTGAGATGGTGGTTATTCTTTGCGTTTCTCTGTCTGACTCGACATTAAATTTGTTGGTAACACGAGCGGCTTCGTCCAGATAAGCGTCAATGCTGGTACGTAGCGCATGTTGCACATCCATATCGTCAGCAACGATATTACCTGGATAATCTTCCGGATGAGTGATGAACCCCATTTTATTGGTTTCTCTGTCCAGAGCATCATCAAAGCTTTTCTTGACCGCCAGCGCACGGTTATGTTCTTCCTCGGTGGTGAACGGCTTATCCATAAACTGGCTGATTAACTTACGTGACTTACTTAACACATCACGATAAGTATCTATTTCATCCTGCGTAATTTCTTGTTTCGTAATATTGTGCATCATCAGCGAATTAATTCCGCTGAAACTATCAAGAGTATAGATAGCCGCCATCATCAGGGATTCATTTTTATCCAGAGATAAGATAGCCCTGTCAAAATTCCTTGATGCGTTATTTGAGTTCACATAACTCAAACCGGATATCAGCACGAGAAATAAGATGAATACACCCAGCAGGATATTCATCCAGGTCGAAATATTAAAATGTTTTAACATGATTTCTTAGCCAAAGTAAAAAATATCCCTACTGGTAAATAATTACCCGTAATAACAGCTATATTTACCCTTCCCCGATCAGGTCAGGGTTAAATATTTACCCAAGCGTTTTGAAGATAGAAAGTTGCTGCATTGCCTGAAAAACGCTCATAGATGAATTTAAAGCAAACTCAGACATTTTCGATTCAGATAATACGCTGATCATGGTGTCCCAGTCAGAACCGGTTGATTCCTGAAGTCGGCTCTGTACGGTAATCGCCTGCGTATCAGCACTGCTTCCCAGCGTCTCCAGTTGTTGCAGGCTTGAACCTACACGCGCCTGAACTTTTCCTAGGTTATCAATTGCTTTATGTACATCAGTATTGGTTTGCCCAATGGTTGCTTCAAACGCTTTTCGTTCAGCGTCGGTCGGGTTTTCCGGCAGATTATTTAACGCATCAATGCTTTTCTGTAAGGATTGCAGGATATTATCCCCCGTTCCCGCATCAGTCGGGAAAAGCGCATCACCTGTCGTACCAACCTGCATTTCCGTACTGTCGGACACATTCTGCGTCATTGCCGTCGTACCGCCAACGTAGCTACCATCGGCTTTAAACGGCGCAGCACCTGTTTTATAGCCCGCAAAAATGCACTGTCCATCACTGTTTTTGCTGTTCGCCAGATCGAGCAAACGGCTGCGGATCCCGGATAACTCTGTTGCCAGTGCTTCGCGATCCGCTTTGCTGTACGTTTCAGATCCCGCCTGAACAATTTTGCCGGAAAGGTCTTCGGTCAGTAAGCCGGATATAGACGTCAGCGTGTTATCTTCTTGTCCGAGGGCATCCTGAGCATATTTTCTTGCGGTATCAAACTCGCCCAGACGTGAAAGCGCATTTTGATACATTACCGCCTGCGATGCCTGCCCCGGATCGTCAGACGGCTTCAATAGTGTCTGACCGGCAGAAAGGCGCACGGAGAGATCGTTATAATTGGTCATGGCTTTAGACATACTGTCTAACTGACGCTGATACATAAAACTGGTGCTAAGGCGCATAGCGATTATCTCAAATAGAATATTGTCAGTGACGTATTATTTAAGGCTTAACAACGTGTCAAAAAGACTGTTAGCTGTTTTAAGCACTTCGGCATTGGCCTGATAATATTGAGAAAACATCTGTAAGTTGACGTATTCCTCATTCATATCCACCCCTGAAACCGCTTGCTGTTGCATTGCCCACTGGTCACAGGCTTTTCCGGCGGTATCCTGTTCAGCCTGAAGGGTGCTGACCGTCGAGCCCACAGAGCTAACCAGGTTGGCATAAGCGCCTGTCAGGGTCATATCACCGACAATGTTTTCATCCTTAAGGGCTATCAGGTTCTTAATATTTTCGTTGTTGTTCACGTCTGTCGTATCAGCCGAACTGGAGGCAGCAATTCCATCGCCATCGGTAATCGCCACTTTAATGCTATCTGCCGCGCCGGAAGCAGGATTCAGCGTAAAACTGTCACCATCATTAGGTGTTCCTGTCGGCGTCACGGTGATGCCGTCAAATGAGAGTGACCCACCAGTAACGGTTGGCGTAATGGCTTTACCCTCGCTGTTTTTCACTTCCCAGACATTAGATGTGCCATTCCAGGTGATGGTATAATCTTCGGCATTAACCGCTGAGGGAGTATCTATTTTCACCCCCAGGGAAGCGCTGCCGCTATTGGAGTTATAGCCTGTTGCCTGCGGAGCATCGAGACTGAAAATATCGCCACCGGCCTGACCGTTACTATCAAAGCCCCCGTGGTTAACCTCATTAAATTTCGACGCCATTTTCAGCGCTAACTGATTAAGCTGATTACGGGCATCGACCAGATCGGTATTACGGAACTTAAACAAACCGCCGAGATTACCTGTCGTGGCATCTTCATCCAGCAACTGGGGATTACCGGTGGCATCAATGTAAGCAACTTGCATCTGCGACGAATTTTTATCTGACGGAGTGGCTTTTAAATTGTAAGACTTGCTGCCATTGACCAGTGACATGCCGTTTTGCATTGAGACATTCACACTGCCCGTTTCTTTATTTTCCGTGACTTTAATGCCGATCTGCGTACTCAGTTTATTTAACAGTTGATCGCGTTTATCGAGCAGATCGGAAGGCATTGAGCCCGTCTGACCATGAATTTTTTCGATCTCCGCATTCAGTTTTGCTAACTGAGTGGTACAGGAGTTGATATCCTCAACGCTTTGACTGATTTGCGTATTGGTATTTTTATCAAGGCCATTCAGGGTCTTGCTGTCGGTACGAAACTGATTCGCCAGCGCTTCAAATTGCGACAATACGCCCTGACGTGCGGCTGGATCTGTCGGGTTTTTACTGACCCCTTCCATTGCCGTAAACATATTGCCAAGTGTCGTGGAGATGTTATTGGTATCATCCCCTAACATGTCATCAATCTGGCTGACCTGCTGGTAGCGGCCCTGCATGGTGGTAAATTCTGTTGTTGCGCCACGTACCTGATTATTCAGGAATCCGTCATACATGCGCTGAACGTCATCCACGGCGACACCATAACCAAAAAAACCATAATTAGTAGACTGGCCGCCCGCTTCTCCAAGCAGAATGTTTTGACGGCTATACCCTGCCGTTACGGCATTCGTCAGGTTGTTTCCGACGACGTTAAGGGCACACTGCGCCGCGCTTAATCCATTCTGAGCCAGATATAATAAATTCATAAGGTACCCGCCATGTCGACGCTGATTGAAATCTTTAGGTTATAAAAACTCTGCTTTACTAATAAATCGGCCTGAGTGAAATTCCCTAAAGGCTGTATTTAAAATATTGATGAAAGGTCCGTGTTATAGGCATTCACAGCATGCTCAGCCCGACCTTTAACTTGTTGAATAATGCTGATTAATTTATGTGCGTATGTAGGATCGGTAGCATAACCGGCTGACTGAAGCGCTTTTGCCGCCGCTTCTGGTTTTACGGCATTGCAGACATGTCGGTAACGCGGATTATTAACCAGTAATGACGCGTAATCCTCCAGCGCCGCTGTATAAGAGGGATAAACCTTAAATCGCGCTTTGGTCTTATTCGCCACCCCATGTTTATATTCGGTGGTGGTTATTTCCGTCGTTTCACCGTGCCAGTCAGATGCGGCTTTTATGCCAAACAGGTTATGGCTGGGTTTGCCGCTTTGTGTTGGGATTTCACGATTTCCCCAGCCTGATTCAAGCGCGGCCTGCGCAATAATAAGCTGATGCGGGATCCCACTTTTGCGGGCAACGGCCAGAGCAGGTTGCAACAGGCGTGAAATAAAACCGCCCCCTTCCCGTAACGCCGTTTCGGGTAACTCCCGAACAGAACGAGGCACTAATTGCGATAGCGAGAAAGGATGCGCCGGTGAATGAGGCAGCGCCGCATTAAAATGCGACGTGGACGGGACATACGGCTGAGAAGTGGCGGTATGCGGATGAACACCACCGCCCATCTGGGCGACCATCTGATCCGCAAAGCCAAGTTTCCCCGTTTGCGCGATGTTCTGCGAAATTTGCTGATCGAACATCGAAGTAAACATCGAGGACTGTTGTGAATCCATCGCCCCGCTTCCCAACGAGGCATCGCGCATACTTTTCAGCATCATCTGTACAAACAACCCTTCGAGTTGTTGTGCCGCGACTCTCAGACCGTTTGCCGAATTACTTTTTACGTCCCGCTTAAGCCCGTCAAGGCTATGTTCATCAAATGCGGCACCATTAGATATCATTGACAGGCTGTTCATTAATTGATCTCCAGGCGTGCGTGCAGGCAACCGGCGTCATTCATCGCTTGCAGGATCGCCATCAAATCATTCGGCGTCGCACCGAGACTGTTCAGCGCCCGTACTACATGACTTAAATCGGCACTGGTGCTGACGCGTTGCAAAGAACCGCCCTGTTCACGAACAGAGACTTGAGTTTGCGGCACAACTACCGTCTGTCCGCCAGCCAATGGGGTGTCCGGTTGGCTCACCTGACTGGAGTGGGCGATATCCACGCTCAGATCACCCTGGGCAACAGCACAGGTATCAAGCGTGACATGGCGGTTTATGACCACCGACCCGGTACGCGAGTTAATAATGACGCGAGCATCTCCGGAACCAGCATTCAGTGACAAATCCATCACCGCAGCCAGAAAACGGACTCTGGCAGCCTCGCCATTTGGCGCATACAGTTTTACTGTCCGCGCATCTTCAGCCACAGCTGCGGAATAGAAACGGCGATTAATGGTGTCGCTAATCTTCTGGGCAACAGAGAAATCACTCGCGTTAAGCAGCAGTTTTAACGGGCGCTGGCTGGCGTAATCCATCGGTACTTCACGTTCAACGGTTGCGCCGTCGGTAATACGTGCGCCGTTGAGCTGATTCACCTGTACGCTGCTTCCCCGGCTTTGTGCTCCGGCGCCGGAAACCAGCAAATTGCCCTGCGCCAGCGCATAGATCTGATTATCCGCGCCTTTCAGCGGCGTCATCAGCAATGTGCCGCCACGCAAACTTTTGGCGTTACCCATAGACGAGACGACCACATCAAATTTTTCACCCGCACGGGCAAAAGGCGGCAGTTCTGCCGTTACCATTACTGCAGCAACGTTTTTCAACTGCATACTCGACCCAGGCGGGACGGTGATCCCCAGCTGCGAAAGCATGTTGTTCAGCGTCTGCGTCGTAAACGGTGTTTGCATGGTCTGGTCGCCTGTACCATCCAGACCGACGACCAGACCGTACCCCATCAGAGAGTTACCACGCACACCTGACAACGAAGCCAAATCGCGGATACGTTCTGCCCTGACCGACAGGGAAAGCATAATTAACAATAACAGGCCGGTAAGACGGGTAAATTTATGCCAAAAATAACGATTCATCACCGACACCTTTAGAACGGAGAAAGATTCAGGAACAGACGCTGTAACCAGCCCATTTGTTCGGCTTCGTTGATATAACCGTTACCAACATATTCGATACGCGCATCGGCAACCTGCGTGGAAACCACTGTATTGCTACCACTGATTGTCCGTGGGTTAACCACACCGGTGAAACGGATAAACTCAGTCCCCTGGTTTATCGCTATTTGCTTTTCCCCGACCACGCGCAGGTTGCCGTTAGCGAGGACATCGCTGACCGTGACGGTGAGCGTACCGCTGAAAGTATTTCGAGCAGCCGCACCGCCTTTACCCGAGAATTCATTTTTGCCGCTGATCTCCGTATTAGCCCGATCGCCACCGAACAATCCTTCGATAAAGTGCGGGATTGTCTTGAACGAAAGCCCTGTCGAACCGCCATGAGAAGCATTGGCAGACGAACTTTTGCTGGCGCTGACATTTTCCTGCAACACGATGGTCAATGTGTCACCCACATTTCTTGGGCGACGATCTTCAAACATCGGCTGAAAGCCATAGTTCATCGTGCCGCCTGGCTGAAAAATCGCGCCATTATTAGCAGGCTGATACGGGATCTGCGGCGTCACAGATGTTGCACCTTCGACCAACGGTTTATGAGGGATATACGCGCATCCTGAAAGAAGCGCCATCAGGGCAACATGCGTTAACAGACACCGCAGTAAGCGGCCAGAATCTATCGGATAGGTCATAACGATCACATAATAAAAAAAAGCCGCGAAACCACCTGCGGCTCAAAGGCACAAATCAAAGCTGCGTTAAACGCTGCAGCATCTGGTCCGAAGTAGAGACAGCTTTGCTGTTAATCTCATAGGCACGCTGAGTCTGAATCATGTTGACCAGTTCCTCGGCCACGTTGACGTTAGACGTTTCCACGTAGCCCTGTCGCAGCGTACCTGCACCATTCTGACCAGGCGTTGTTTCATTCGGTGCACCGGAAGATTGCGTCTCCCGGTACAGGTTTTCACCAATGCTTTCCAGACCGGTATCATTGATAAAAGTACTCAGGGTAAGCTGCCCAACCTGTTGCGGCTGCGCCTGCCCGGCAATGGTGACGCTGACGATACCGTCGTTGCCGATGGTGATAGATTTCGCATCCTGCGGCACGTTTATCGCCGGCTGAACCGGATAACCGCTGGCTGTCACCAGTTGACCGTTCTGATCAAGCTGGAATGAACCATCGCGGGTATACGCCGTGGTGCCATCCGGCATCATAACTTGCAGGAATCCATCCCCTTCAACGGCCACATCTTTCGAGTTGTTGGTCTGGGCCAGGCTGCCCTGGCTATGAATTCGCTCAGTGGCCACCGGTCTTACCCCTGTTCCTAACTGTAAACCGGAAGGAATAGTGGTTTGTTCAGATGACTGAGCGCCAGGTTGTCGTAGTGTCTGGTACAACAGATCTTCAAATACAGCTCGCTGACGTTTAAAACCATTGGTACTTACGTTAGCCAAGTTGTTAGATATAACATCCATATTGGTCTGTTGTGCTTCCAGGCCCGTTTTTGCAATCCACAGGGAACGGATCATGCGTTATTACTCCTTACCAGTGATTAGCTGGCGCTCAATAACTGATTAGCGTTACGTTCATTGTCATCAACGGTTGTGATGACCTTCATGTTCATTTCAAAGCTGCGTGCGGTGGTGATCATGTTCACCATTGAATTGACGGGGCTGACATTGCTGCCTTCCAGCATTCCCGGCATAAGCTGCAGACTCGTATCCGCCGCCAGCGAACTGGCATCACGGGTATGGAATACACCGTCATCGCCATGCTGTAGTTCGCCTGGTAGCGCATTGACAATCTTGATGCGCCCTGTTTGCGCTACGGCTGACGGTTCTTCACCGGCACCCAACGCAGAAATGGTGCCGTCTGGCGCGATAGTTAACTTTGCCTGGGTAGGTACGGTCAGCGGACCGCCATCGCCCATCAGTGGCAGACCTCGGACTTGCAGTTGCCCGTCCGCCGTCATCTGAATATTGCCGTTTTTGGTGTAACCTTCGGTGCCATCGGGCAGTTGTACTGCCAGCCATCCTTCTTTCGGCAGCGCCACATCCAGCGTGCGGTCTGTTTTTTCGACTGTTCCCGAGGAGTAGTCACTACCAGGAGTCGATTCGGTCACCAGCGTGCGGGTCGCCATTGACGGGCCGTCTACCGGAACGGCACGATAAGCGGCAATCTGTGCGCGAAACCCCGGCGTCGAGGCATTAGCCAGGTTATCAGACACCACGGTCTGGCGATCGAGGGCCGCCGTTGCGGCCCCCATAGCGGTATATATCGCGTGATCCATGTTTTAAGCCATTAACCCAGGTTAACCAGCGTTTGCAGGACTTCAGACTGTGTTTTGATGGTCTGAGAGTTGGACTGATAGTTGCGTTGATAGACGATCATGTTGACCATCTCTTTACTCAAATCCACGTTTGAAGCTTCCAGTACGTTACCGCGCAGCGTGCCGAGGTTGCCGGTATCGGAGATCCCAACGACAGGCTGACCGGATTCCGGGCTCGCAGACCAGCAGTTATTTCCTTCGGCCTGTAACCCACCAGGGTTGGTGAAATTCGCCAGAACAACCTGGCCCAGTAACTGCTGCTGCCCGTTGCTGTAAGAAGCAACAATCTGGCCGTTATCGCCAACAACATAGCCGGTCATCGTACCCGGCGCATACCCAGTAGTTTCCGGGCTATCCATCGAGTTCTCGGAGGCTTGTTGCGACAGTTTGGATAAATCGAGATTGAAGCTAAGTTCTGTGGCACCGTGGTATGAAGCACCCGCGACGGGCAGTAGTTTAGCGCTGCCCGCTTTGAGCTTTCCGTCAGGTTCAAATTCTATAGCCAATTTATGCTCTTTATTGTCCGGAGCAGTAGAGTCGACAGAGTAGACTGACCATGTGTTATCTGCCGTTTTGACAAAATAAACATTAATGGCATGCTCATTACCCAGGCTGTCATAAGCATTCACCTGAGTGGAATAGTTATAGGAATCGCCTTTGGCAGGATCAAAAGGAGTTACCTTAACAATATCATTACCAGAATCCAGGTTACCGCTCAGGCTACCTGCATCTGATGCTTTTGCCTGCATCGCGCCCGTTGGGATCTGCAGAGCTCCAACCGGTGAACCGGCCTGGATAGTTGGCGGTGTGCCAATGGCCATATAACCGCTCAGACGCATCCCCTGGCTGTTCACGATATAGCCATTGGCATCGGTCTTAAACTGACCGTTACGGCTATAAAATATTTTTCCCGCTTCGGTTTCCATACGGAAGAAGCCATTGCCCTGAATACCCATATCCAGCGGGCTGGCGCCAGCGCCAAGAACACCATCGCTGAAATTCTGATCAACGCCAGCGACCTGAACGCCCATACCGATTTGCGAACCTGCAAACACATCGGCAAATGAAATAGAGCCGGACTTAAACCCGACAGTTTGCGAGTTGGCAATATTGTTGCCGACGACGTCCAGCGCCTGTGATGCGGCGTTTAACCCGCTAAGACCTTGTGAAAAACTCATTTTATTTCCCGAAAAACAACGTAGTAAAAGTTGTGTGAAATTGATTATTCAATGAGGTAGACATTGGCCAGCGTGGCCGTCTCATCATTACCTAACTGCAGAACAGCCCCTGTCTGGGTGAAAGAAACACTGTCTACTTTTGATTTTTTCAGCGACACGATGTCAGGAGTACTGCCGTCCGGGTTGGTCGCGGAATACGAAACGGTAAAATTCGTATCGCTTACTGTGCGCGGATCGGAAGGCTCGAAATCACTGAGATCGTCCAGGGTATATTCATGCACGCCGGCTTTAACATCTTTCAATTTTCCGGTGTAAGCATTTCCTGCATCATCAGTCAGCGTGACAGTGACGTCGCTTGCATCCTGATTGACCGAGAGCGCAAACTGATTATTGCCACCCTGTGCGGTAGAAACAGTGGTATCACCTTCTACCAATACCTGGCGCCCTACCCATTCGGCAGCATTCATCTGCTGCATACTGGTAACCAGCATTCCGACGCTATTCACTGTGCCGTTCAACTGCTGCACACCCGCCGCCGTATTAAACTGCGCCAGCTGAGTCGTAAGCTGGTTGTTATCCATCGGATTGGTGGGGTCCTGATTCTGCATTTGCGCAACCAGCAACTGCATAAAGTTATTCATAATATCTTCGGCGCTGCTGCCATTGGTGGCGGAGGCCGCGCTATTACTGGTTGCTGCTTCACTGGCTTTATTTGCTGCGGCAGAACTGCGTTGTGTCATGACGGGTAAAACCGACATTACTATTTCCTTACTGACCCAAAGTCAGTGTTTTGAGCATCATGGTTTTGGCGGTGTTCATTACGTCGACATTGGCCTGATAACTGCGGGAAGCTGAGATGGTATTAACCATTTCGCCCACCACATCGACATTCGGCATATGGAGATAGCCTTTGTTATCTGACTGAGGGTTGTCAGGGTCATAGACCAGACGATCCGGCGCATCGCTTTCCACCACATCACTGACTTTCACTCCGCCGATCTCCTGATCCGCAGCATGATCAACGCTAAAAATGACCTGTTTGGCTTTATACGGTTTACCGTCCGGCCCCGCGATACTGTCGGCATTGGCCATATTACTGGCGCTGACGTTCAGACGCTGAGACTGAGCAGCCATCGCTGAACCGGAAATATCAAAAATACTTAGAAGTGACATAATTTTATTTATCCCTGACTAACAACAGTCATCATGTTTTTAATCTGTGATGTCAGAAACGTTAAACTGGACTGATATTTCACTGAGTTATCTGCAAAATTAACACGCTCGCGATCCATATCTACGGTATTACCATCAGCGCTGGGTTGATCGGGTATACGATAAAGAGGTCGCGGATCACTCATTAAATGCGTACTGTCAGCAATATGTCTTTCAGAGGTGACCGTCAGACTCATATTATTGTCAGCCGCCTGACTGCGGTTAACGGCGTCCTTTAACTGTTGCGAAAAATCGATATCCCGTGCGAGATATCCTGGTGTATCAGCATTCGCGATATTAGAAGCAAGGATGCCCTGGCGTTGCGTCAGCAGACTCAACGCATGCTGCTGAAACCGGAATTCACTGTCGAGTTTATCCAGCATGAGATAAAACCTTTCTTGTTTATTAACAATATTGCGGTGCATTTTATGGTGAGAGGTCGAAAAAACCATAACGCAAATATGCGACAGCAATGACGTCAATTAACCAGATTGTTCCTCAAAATCGCATACAAAAAACACTTTGATATATTTTGAAATATCTATCCGGCAAACAAGCGCTTTTATGCCATCACATTAGCGAGTAAAAATTTTGTTTATCAGGATATATTATTGTGCATTTCTTAAGTCGAAAGCTTTTCTGACGAAAGGTCGATAACAAATGTTATTTAAACGTTTACCCTTGGTTTTATTACTTTTCCTGATCGTTTATCTTAATCTGACAATTCTGGCTCATGCCTCACAGTCAACCAATCAGTCGCTGCCGTCACGTATCGCATTGCTGCTGGCCCCCTATAGTCAGGGAATGCCACAATTACAGGTTACGATCCTGACGCCTGCCACTCAGCTGGCATCATTGTGTGAGAATCCGGCATTGCGTTTGCCTGGCCATGCAACAAAACTAAGCGGTAATCACAGCGTTATTGCCTCTTGTGGAACACATCTGAAATTTATCCAGGTTTCTGTAAGCGCCACCGCGACATACTGGCTGGCAGCACATGAACTCACGCCAGGGCAAACGGTAAGTCAGAATGATATCCAGTCACAGCGAGGGAATATTGACCATCTTCCAGCCGATCTCATCCTCGACCCACAGAAGATTATTGGTGCGACACCAACCCGATGGATACAACCAAATCATCCTCTGACTTTCAGCGAACTACGCCAGCAATGGGTGATCCACACAGGTGAAAAAGTTGATGTTATGACCAAAGGCGATGATTATGAGATTCATACCATCGGAAAAGCATTAGACAATGCAACCCTCAGAGAGTCATTTCGTGTACAAATGCACTCCGGGCAAACCCTGCTGGCGACAGCCGTAGGTAACGGTAAGGCATTTATCAGCCAGAACGACTGACTTCAGTTATTTCCCTGTACGCCGATATCCATAGTAACCATTCATTATTATTTCGAATCAGGATAACTATGAGTATCGAGCGTATTTGCCAGACCTCTCCTGTACAGGGAGCTGATATCCGACAATCAACGGATTCACGTCAGCCTCAACCGCAGGATGGATCACTGCGATCCGACGATCAAGATGCCAGTGTGCATGTTGAATTAAGTCATCTGTCTGACATGTTTACTTCAGATGATTCCAACGATGTAGACCACGCCCGCCTCGCCAAAATCTCTGCGCAAATAGCAGCCGGAGAATTAACCCTGGACAGTGATCATATCGCCGCCCGGTTGGTTGATGAGATTATTCGATTTTCATAAACCAGGAGCAACAAAGTGAAAGATCAGTTAGAAAAAAACCTTATTAAATTACAAACACTTCTTGATGAGCTGGAGGGGACCTTGTTGGAAGAAGTTTCCCAGCTCAGCCGCGCGAGAATAAATCCAGTCTCGCTTCAGGTTATCTCTGACAATAAAAGTCGTTTGTTGGCTGCAATTAATTTTTATGATGAAGAACGTAAGCATGCAGAAAAAAATGCACAGCTTTATATTCCTTATAAAAATAATGCCAGACTTGCCACTCGTTGGGAAGGAATTACGTTGGTGCTACGTCGTGCAAGTGATTTGAATCAAAAGAGCAATCAATTACTCGAAATCCATATGGAAAGAGTAACCACGCTGAGAAAATTAATAGTACAAACTGGAAGTATGCCATCACTTTATGGAGAAGACGGCGATCATTCTTATCATCATGTTGGAAATAGTTACCGGATTTCTGTATGAATCTGGCGATGATAGCAGCCAGAAAACATCCGTCACTCCGCGCCTTTATAATCGCCACCATCCCTGCCATTCTGTGCATTTAAAATCCACAGATGGCAGGAAGATATGCGTATTAGTTTTCATTAAATCTCATTGTTTACATGTTCAAGTGATTGTTCTTTTATTTTCTTGCTTGCGCGAGAAGGTGGAAAACAAAGGCTACAGGTAAAGGTGTGTAAACTGTATCCTGGTGTTGTGACAAAACTGCCACCGCAACCGCAACAACGCGTCAATTCAACCATTCCGCAGTCAATAAAGCGTAACAGCGTCCAGGCTCTGGTTAAGCTCAGGATAGACTTTTCACCGGATTCCTTCTGGATCTGGTCCAGATACAGTCGGTAAGCTTTGAGCATGACTTCGACTGGACGGCCAAAGTTTTTCTTTTGCAAAAAGCGATAGATGTTATAGAAAATCGAAGAATGAATGTTCTGTTCCCATGACATATACCAGTCAGCAGAAAATGGCAGCATACCTTTTGCAGGTGAACACCCTTTAATTTCCTTGTAAAGTCTTAATAACCACCGACGACTAAGGTTAGTTTCACTTTCAAGAACCTGCATTCTGGCGCCAAGATTAATCAGTTCCATTGCAATTTGAGCATCCTTAACTTCATTAATAATGCTTTTATCACTCATAATCGTACCCTCAAATGGCAATGTTTTTCTGTTCGGACAAGGAATCCAGTAATTCTGTGGAAAGAATAATTCCAGTGTGAATACGTTGCAGAGCATCAATCCTTGAATCTCTGGTTAAACAATTAAGTATCATTTCACTGTCTATACGTAAACGACAAATTAATTGTCCGGTAGATGACAGTTTAATCAACTGGGGAAGAGATAAACCTACCAGAGATTCCATTGTCGCTTCATTTAGTCCCAGTCTGAACCCGGCAGATATTTTGTCCTCCAAAATTAATCGTTGTGCCAATAAAAGGTAAGTCAGATTCAAATCATGGATTGCTTGTGATTGTTCAGAAAGTTCAATCGCATTCATTACGTTATTTCTCCAGACAGACTCTTATCGAGTTCGTTTATTAATATTTAGACACAAAATAAAACATTATATTATCACCTGATTCTACTAAACACATCAGGTTGGCTTACTGATAAATATTTAAAGATGACTGCTTCAAAATAATATTCTGGCGTTGGGAAACCTATGTTTTTTGCTATTAAATGCAAAAAAACCATCTAACATATTATTTTAAAAGAAAAATTTATACTGTATATGCAGACATGCCACTCTTATGGTAGTCACCATAAATGTCGATATGGCATCACAACGCTGTGAGGATGATTTCAATTTTACATAAAAGGTCATAACTCTTACGAATGGTGATAACTATGGGTTATTTCCAGAAAAGCAAAATGCCGTTGAGTTATTTCATGAGTTAGATTTTAAACAAATGATCTCGCTATCAAAAGACCTTAGGAATCATTTCATGATAAAATGTTATTTAAATAAAAACAACACGTTACATGCGTAACATAAAAACATTCCTAATGATGTTTAAGTTATAATTAAGTATCTTGTACTGAGAAATGATACTTTACAGTAAATTCAACTGGCTTCGAGAGATTTCATTCTTAAAAGCTGTCATCCACCTTTCAATTGAGTTATCAGACAAATACTTATTTTTGTATACATTGCTGCTTTTCGTTGATATCAGGTTATTCAAACAGGAAAGGTAGTGAAGTGAAAAACGTCGACTGGAGCATAGCTACGCCATCTCAGACGAAAACGTCAGGAGTACTATGCCTTTAGCATCACCGGTCAGCAGGAAAATAGCAGGATGAAAAGCGCCGTGAAATGCTCTTCAGAGGTCTGAAAACAAAATGGGGACCAGTAAATGGTTAAGCCACTAAAGACAAGGTCTGACAGTAAAACAGCGGTTATGTAGTGAACGACGACTATAGTGCTGGCTCTCTCTTTTCCAACGATGGACTAGCGCGTGAAGGATCAGAGAGCCGTCATTGCTATTGCCGTAAAATAGTGGTCAATATTTATTATATGACCACTACAGTGACAGTGTTCTGACAGCACTCCCCGGAATGGGTTCGTACTCTTATGGAGCTAAAAACGCCCTAAACACGCAAATTTTATTCTGACTACCAGGCGCTATACCCTTCCCTTCTACACTATATGGTACAGACTCCCATTCTCAGACCTACTTTTAACAGTTCAATGCCACTATGCACATCCATTTTTTTCATCAGATTTAAGCGGTGTGTTTCAACAGTTTTATTACTGACGTCCAAAATCTTTGCGATATGTTTGTTTGTTTGCCCATCTGCAATAAGTTGCAGAATTTGTCTTTCACGCATAGTGAGAAAATTACAAGGGACGGGTTTTCTTGTGATGGGCGATGTCTGAAGTAAACCATCATCAAAATAATGAGTATTATTATAAATATTTTCAATCGCATGGTTTAAATTTTCAGGAGGGCTTGTCTTCCAGACAACTCCCATAGCACCGGCATCAATGAATTTGTTTGCATCTATATACGGTTTTTTTTCCATATATGATATTAATTTTGATTTTACTCTCATAGAGCCTATCCAGCGTATCAGTTCAATGCCCTCCAGACCATCAGAGAACTCACCAAGAATCAATACATCCGGTTGATATTGTGAACAATACTCAGCTGCACTCAGAGCATCAGTGAAGGTAGATGATACATCATAAAGAGATGGATACTTTGATAAGAATGTTACAATTCCATTTAACATCAGTGGATATTTATCAGCTACCACCACACTAATTTTCTTCATTGTTTTCTTCCTTTTCTGGCGAATCCCTGGATCACCCTATAAATTTTAGGTGATTAACCCTATTGATTGTAAAAAAAACAAATTATATAGTCATGATGAGAATATGATTTGTATTTCATAATAACTGTTATAATCCTGTGTAAACATCCGCTCATAAAAATATAATTAATTTAATAAGCGTTAGTCGTTTATCAGAACAACTATCTACCCTGATAATTTCTCAATGCTGTTGGACTCGCTATTAACAGAGTTACCTTGTTGTTTACACCATTAGATAGTGATTTATTTCATAAATATCATCGTCCAGTAACCTACCACTTGCATACCGTTATATAGATTACGTCCCTTCCGCAGCACCTGATAATCCGCTGACCATATAGTCAGTTTCGGGCTTGCCTCCACTGCGTCATTTGCAGAGCATTACAGGACAGTAACACCATCATCCACGATGATATCCATCAGTGGATGCCTCAGCACGGCCAAAAGTCGTTTACCTCCAACAGGTGCACTTAGTCTTCACCTGTACGTAATCATGTGATGACGTTCTGTTTTAGCAAGTTCTCCATTACTGCCAGACGATGCTTACAGTAGCTAACCAGGCTGTTTCTGGCGCGGTTTTCTCGTGCCTGAACTCTTTATACCATCGGGTTGTGTTGCCTGACGGAGAACATTGCACATAACGGTGTTGTAGTACTAACGGAACAGTAGCGCCCTTTCAGGGCGAGCGTCACCGCTTCGCGGTTCCGATGGTTTGCATGTCCTGAGCACCGTTTTATACTCTGCGGCATGTATATTCCACGCCCCGCAAAACTGCTCTTCACCGTCGATGACGGCTGTCTCCGTTACCCCGCTTCGAACGGAGACAGCGTCAGTCCCTGGACCCGCCTCTGCGTTGAGCGCAAGCTCGCCTGCGGCACCGCCAGCATGGGCGTTCGACGCTACTGCTGCGCATCGGCAGACTGTACCCACTCCCGCTTCTTCTGCCAGAGCTGCAAGTCTAAGGCCTGCAGCTCCTGCGGCTTCAAAGCCACCGAGCAGTGGGTGACGCAGCAGAGCCACATTCTCCCCGACTGCGACTGGCAGCACATCACCTTTACCATGCCCCACCTGCTGTGGCCGTTTTTTAACAACAACTGGCCTCTCCTCAACGCCCTGTTCCGCGCCGCCACCCGCGCCATGCTCCGCCGGGCCCGCAGGCAGGGCGTGGAGGTCGGCATCTTCTGCGCCCTGCACACCTACGGCCGCCAGCTCAACCAGCATCCGCACATTCACCTGTCCGTCACCCGCGGCGGCCTCGATATAAAACACGGCGTCTGGCGCGACCTCTTCTTTAAGAAGCAGCCCGTGGAGGAAATCTGGCGCGGGGCGGTCATCCGGCTGCTGCGCCTCAGTTACGACCTGATTAACCCCGGCAGCCTGCCGGGACTGGGGCATATCCACGACAGAAAGCAGTGGCAGCGTTATCTGCAGGCGCAGTACGGGCGCCGCTGGAAGGTCCACTTCGCGAAGAAGACCCGTGGCGCCTGGCGGAGCGTCAAATACCTGGGCCGCTACCTGAAGCGCCCGCCGGTATCGGCGGCAAAGCTCAGGCACTACAGCGGTAGTGCCGTGGTGCACAACGACTATGATCACCGGACGCAGCAGTACCGTCAGCAGAAGCTGACCCGGAGGAGATGATCGGTCGCTATATCAGCCACGTGCCGGCGAAGCATTTTAAAATGGTACGTTACTACGGCTTTTTGTCTAACCGGAAACGGGGAGAGCGGCTACCGAAGGTGTATGAAGCCCTGCAGATGGAGGCGCGGAAAAAAACGGAGCAGCCGGGCTTCGCCGCGCTGATGAAGGCGTTTCTGCATACCGATCCCTACAAATGCATTCTGTGCGGCAACCGGCTGCGCTTCAGCGGCGCAGAGACCGGCAGACACGCCACGGCGTTAGTGGCAGAAAGGCTGCATAAAATCGACCGGAAACGATGGCTTCTGGCCCGGGCAGCAGGATAAGTGCGCCTGAAAAACGGGTTTCAGGTTAAATCTTCGACGTAAACAGCATTTTATTACCCTAACTCACCCGACCTCACGTCATCACTGCGTTTCTGATAGCGGTTTTCATGGTCATGATATTTTTGAAACGCTTTTCCAAAATCCTAACCATCAAGCGGATGTCCGCCAAATTTAGTGGGATTGCAGAACAGGATAAAAATAGGGATTGTCGGCAGAATCATTCTGCCGACAGAATGCCAATTACCGCAGAAGTTGCAGAATGTTTTGCGGAACCTGGTTAGCCTGTGCCAGAACAGACGTTCCCGCAGACTGCAGGATGTTAGCTCGACTCATTTCAGACACTTCAGAGGCAAAGTCAGCGTCCAGAATGCGTGAACGAGACTCAGACAGGTTATTAACGGTGTTGTTCAGATTGCTAATCACAGAATCGAAACGGTTTTGCACGGCACCGAGACCAGAGCGTAGTTTATCGACCTGAGACAGTGCAGCATCGATGGTTTTCAGCGGATCAGGCGTAACGGTATTAGCGCCCTTAACCGCAACACCGGTGTCGGTGAATTCGCCTTCAATACTTACAATACCATTTTTAGTTATTACTTTTTTCTGTGTGTAGTCAGCCTTGGTGACGTGGCCTTTACCATCGTCCACATAAAAATTTCCCAGGTCGTCAGTTTTCAATGTCTTTCCCCCCAGAGTTGCCACTGAATTATCACTAATGGTGACATCACCGCTATATTTCTGACCAACCACTGAACTCACATTTTTGGGATCCACTGTCACTGGGGTATTAGTCTTAAAACTAACCACGCTGTTATCAATGACTTGAGCGGAATAGTAATTCCCATCGTCGCATTTCGCATAAAGATCGCCCGTTGCCTTGTCTTGTACGAGATCCTGCGCATGAATGTTTTGATCACCTCGATTGTCCAGATCAGCTACCGTATAAGTTATCTCGGCGTTATAAAACATACCATCGGGAATCACTGTGGTAATTGGCAACCCTGCGATATTTTCTGACACGGTAAAATCTGTCATGCCGAGGGTGTCAGCATCCATTTTATTCAAATCGATACCGATTGTTTCTTTATCGTTAGACCCCACCTGGATAGACAAAGATTGATCCCGACTGAGAACTTTAACACCGTTAAATTCAGTCTGATCGGAGATGCGGTTGATTTCCGACAGACGGGCGTTAATTTCATCCTGAATGGATTCACGGTCAGAAGCTGAGTTAGTTCCATTCTGCGCCTGAACAGTCAGACGGCGGATATTCTGCAGGTTATCGTTCACTTCGTTCAGCGCACCTTCAGTGGTTTGAGCGATGGAGATACCGTCATTAGCATTGCGGGAAGCCTGAGTCAGACCAGAAATGCTGGCGGTGAAACGGTTGCTGATAGCCTGGCCAGCAGCATCGTCTTTTGCGCTATTAATGCGCAGACCAGAAGACAGGCGCTGAATAGCTGTACCCAGTGTTGTCTGGGACTTATTGAGGTTGTTCTGTGCTAGAACGAAGCAGCCTGGCGGCTGCAAATCGATGTGTGGCAGAATAGCGTCATTCTGAACCCCATCGCCGGAGGTTATCCCGTGCCACACTCTCCTGAGCATCAGCTCATCCACACGAAAATGGTTAAGCAGATCCTGAAGGTCGTTGCCCGACAGAATAATTTCACGTACCAGTCTGTTTTTACCAAGGAGCCATGTCCGGTGTTTCACGCGATAGTGTCCATTAAAAATGATGGACACTATTTTCCCGGAACCGGGGTCTGCTGCACAGACGGTCTAATTGAGACGCTTACAACCGGGGCGGTTCATACCGTATATCCGCCACTACAACCTTGAGCGAAATCATACGGCCAACGGGGGAGAGTCTCCCGTGCGCTATGAACAACAGGCTGAGAAAAAAGTGTCCTGTTTAAATTGACCAGAACAGAAGACATTTGAGGTTTTAAGCGGATGTCCGCCAAATTTAGTGGGATTGCAGAACAGGATAAATATAGGGATTGTCGGCAGAATCATTCTGCCGACAGAATGCCAATTACCGCAGAAGCTGCAGAACGTTCTGCGGAACCTGGTTAGCCTGTGCCAGAACAGACGTTCCCGCAGACTGCAGGATGTTAGCGCGACTCATTTCAGACACTTCAGAGGCAAAGTCAGCGTCCAGAATGCGTGAACGAGATTCAGACAAGTTATTAACAGTGTTGTTCAGATTGCTGATCACAGAATCGAAACGGTTTTGCGCGGCACCGAGGGCAGAGCGTAGTTTATCGACCTGAGCCAGTGCAGCATCGATGGTTTTCAGCGCATCAGGCGTAACGGTATTAGCGCCCTTAACCGCAACACCGGTATCGGTGAATTCGCATTCAATATGTATATCGTGACCTTTACCTTCTTTTTTCTCTGTGTAGTCTGCCTTGGTGATGTGGCCTTTACCATCGTCTACATAAAAATTTCCCTCTTCGTCAGATTTCAATGTCTTTCCCCCCAGAGCAGCTACCGAATTTTCATTAACTTGGATGTAACCGCTATATTTCTGACCAACCACTGAACTCACATTTTTGGGATCCACTGCAACTGGGGTCTTAGTATTAAACTCAAACACGGAACCGTAATCCTCAAGTAAATAGAAATTCCCATCGTCGCATTGAGCATAAAGCTTACCCGTTCCATTTTCCTGTACAATATCCTGCGCGTGAATATTTTGGTCACCTTCATTTTCCAGATTAGCCACCGCATAAGTTAACTCGGCGCCACACCAACCGCCGTCGGTTTCCACTGCAGTAATTGGCAACCCATTGATATTTTCTGACACAGTAAAATCTGTCATGCCGAGGGTGCCAGCATCCATTTTATTCAAATCGATATCGATAGTTTCTTTATCGTTAGACCCCACCTGGATAGACAAAGATTGATCCTGGCTGAGAACTTTAACGCCGTTAAATTCAGTCTGATCGGAGATACGGTTGATTTCAGACAGACGGGCATCGATTTCGTCCTGAATGGACTGGCGGTCAGAAGCTGAGTTAGTACCGTTCTGCGCCTGAACAGTCAGACGACGGATATTCTGCAGGTTATCATTCACTTCGTTCAGCGCACCTTCAGTGGTCTGAGCGATAGAGATACCGTCGTTAGCGTTGCGGGAAGCCTGAGTCAGACCAGAGATGCTGGCGGTGAAACGGTTGCTGATAGCCTGACCAGCAGCATCGTCTTTTGCGCTGTTAATACGCAGACCAGAAGACAGGCGCTGAATAGCTGTACCCAGTGTTGACTGGGACTTATTGAGGTTGTTCTGTGCTACAAGGCTGAGAGCATTAGTATTAATAACCTGTGACATAGTATATCGTTCCTGTAAGTTAGACGGAGTGGATTGTTGATATTTAATTCAAATAAAACATGTAATTATGTTTACTGTTTAGCAGTACGGCTTATGACAAAGCGACTGAGGACTGAGGCATATGTAATATCGGCATGGAAATAAAACGACTAAAGATTGAAACATTAATGGAGCGTTCCGGTGTTTTTTATGAACGTAGCGCCCTTTCAGGGCGAGCGTTCCGGTGGTGTTCATGACCTGCACACAGCTTTATGCTCTGCGGTATGTTAATTCCCCCAGGATATCCTCTGTATGCCGCGCAACAAATCTCCGAAAAAACGTAAACAACACAAACCCGGAAAACCCGGCAGGTCTCCTGCTGACGGGCGTATCCCGTACCGACGCTACCCCAAACGCTTCATAATATCCGCTCCGCCTGAGCACGGTCATGAGAGCCCGCATGAGTTCTTTTATGACAGCGCCGAAGAAGTCATACAGCACTGCGTCCACCATGGCCTCAGTTTTTTCTCGACACACTGGGCTATCCGCCTCTGGTCACGGTTATCCGCGGTTTTGAGCAACACCCCGGTGATGCAGAGAGGGCCGGATATGACTGTACCGATAGCGCAATGACAGAAAGCATGCCCGTGGACCAGTTCATGACCTGTACAGAACTGGGGATAATGCCGGTCTCCTTCGACCCATGGGACAAACCCACCGACAACTGGGCTGACTGGCCCGAAAAACCCGACTGCGACTGCGGGCAGTATGTTGATTTTCGCTTCACCGGCAAGATACCCGTGTGTAATACTCCGGATGTATATCCCGCGCCCGGCTAAACTCCTTTTCACCGTCGATGACGGCTGGAACAGGTACCTCGCTTCGAATGGCGACAGCGTCAGCCCCTGGACCCGCCTCTGCGTTGAGCGCATGCTCGCCTGCGGGACCATCTGAGATGGGCGTTCGCCGCTTCTGCTGTTCGTCACCCGGTTGCACCCATTCCCGCTTTTTCTGTCAGAGCTGCAAGTCAAAGGCCTATAGCGCCTGCGGCTTCAAAGCCACAGAGCAGTGGGTTCGCAGCAGAGCCATATCCTCCCCGACTGCGACTGGCAGCATATCACCTTTACCATGCCCCACCTGCTGTGGCCCTTTTTCAACAATAACTGGCCACTCCTCAATGCCCTGTTCCGTGCCGCTACCCGGGCCATGCTCAGGTGGGCCCGTTGAGGTCGGTATCTTCTGCGCCCTGCATACCTACGGTCGCCAGCTCAACCAGCATCCGCACATTCACGTCTCCGTCACCCGCGGTGGACTCTGTGTGAAGCACTGCATCTGGAAAGATATATTCTTTAAAAAAGACAGGGGGGAAGAAATCTGGCGCACTGCTGTCACTGAGTTATTGCGGGACAACTATGAACAGATTAAGCCCGCCAGTCTGCCGGGCTATGGTCATCATCCGGGATGAGAAACAGTGGCGCCGTTATCTGGATGCACAGTACGGACGCTACTGAAAAGTGCACTTCGCAAAGAAAACCCGGGGGGCCTGGCGAAGCGTCAAATACCTGGGCCGGTACCTGAAGCGACCACCTGTGTAGGCGGCGAAGCTCAGGCACTACAGCGGCGGTGCCGTGGTGCACCATTATTACGACCACCGCACGCAGCAATACCGCCAGCAGACGCTGACCCAGGAAGAGATGATCGGACGCTATATCAGTCATATCCCGGAGAAGCATTTTAAGATGGTACGTTACTACGGTTTTTTGTCCAGCCGTAAACGGGGAGAGTTGCTGCCCAAAGTGTATGAAGCCCTGCAGATGGAGGCGCAGAAATGCCTTCTGTGCGGTAACCGGCTGCGCTTCAGCAGTGCACAGGCAGGGAGACATGCGACCGAATTAGTGGCAGAAAGACTGCATAACATTGATCGGAAACGATAGCTTCTGGCACAGGCTGCAGGATAAGTGCGTCTGAAAAACAGTTTTCAGGTTAAAAATACGCCGAAAACGGCATTTTATTGTAAATAGACCCGTTTTAGTTCCATGCATTTTTTGAGAACCCGGCCAAATGACCCTGGCCCAAAATCAGTGCAGTGCTAAATCAGAGATCTTCGTCTTTCCGGAGACTTCGGATGAATTCAGCCGGAGTCATGTCATTTAATGATGAATGTGTCCTTTCATGATTATATTCCCTGCGCCAGCTGTCGAGTTTGTCCTGCGCATCTTCCAGTGACAGGAACCAGTGAATGTTCAGGCATTCATCCCGCAGACTGCCGTTAAATGATTCAATGAACGGGTTATCTGTCGGCTTTCCGGGGCGCGAGAAGTCCATGGTCACGCCGTGTTCATACGCCCATTTATCCAGACTTTTTGAGATAAACTCGCTGCCGTTATCTGTCTGAATACGTACCGGCAGGCGCTTACCCAGCACCCGCAACCCTTCCATCACACCGACCACATCCTCGCCTTTCAGCGACTTTCCGGCATGGATCGCCAGACACTCCCGACTAAAATTATCGACTACAGTCAGCGCCCGGAAACGCCGTCCGTTAAACAGATTATCCGACACGAAATCCATACTCCAGCACTGATCGATATGCGTCAGGACCGGACGTTGCTGGCGATGTACTGCACTGACATGTCTGCGGGGGCGCTTTCTGCGCAGGTTGAGACCTTCCAGACAGTAAATCCGGTGTGTTTTCTTATGGTTAACAAGCCAGCCCTCCCACCGCAGCTGGATATGAATACGCGGACAACCATACCGTATCCGGGTTTCCGCGATCTCCCGGATACGCAGGGTTATCGCCCGATCGTCACGCCGGCTCTGCCAGTGGTAGACAGTTCTGTTCTGCTCTGCATCAGCAACCCGCATCCCCGGCGGACACTGATGCGGTATGCTTCCTGCAGGAAATGCACCGCCTGGCGCTTCTGAGCCGGCCTCAGAACTTTTGTTTCAGTACCTCCTGCAACATCTCCTTATCCAGACTCAGATCGGCCACCAGTTTCTTCAGCCGCTGATTTTCATCCTACAGTTGCCGCAGACGCCGCAGTTCCGTCACGCCCAGACCGGCAAATTTCTTCTTCCAGTTGTAAAAGGTGGCCTCAGAAATACCCATCTTTCTGCAGACTTCCCCGACGCGGGTGCCGGTTTCGGCCTGTTTCAGCGCAAACGCAATCTGTTCTTCGGTATAACGGGTCTTTTTCATGGTAATAAGCCTCTCTGTTAGCAGGAAGAAAGACCGGAGACTTCAGTTTAGACTGGTACTGTTTTCAGGGAGGAGATCAGCACATCATTACTGCATTGTTGACACTGCTGTTCATGGTCAGGAGATTTTTAAAACGATGATTCATTTTCCTAACCATAAACTGCTGTCGTGGTGTGGATAGGTCAGGACCGAGTTCATGGCTGTAACAGCAACATCTGCGCGCTGTTGCGAAATCAGGGTAAGTGCTGTTACGGGGTATCCTGTTGGTTGATACTGTTCTGTTATGTGGAGTCACCTCTGGTTCAGAGTTTACTCACGTCGTAAGGAGTTGCGGGTAATTGTTTTGTTCGGTTAGATCATAAAAGTTGATCCTAAATAGATCCATTTAAGATCCTAAATAGATCCCCGATCGCTGTAGCCTGCGCCCACTCTGCCTTTCAGACGATATCGATAAGCTATAGTTTGTAAAATATAAACTATAGTATGCACATATATAAGTTGTAGTGAGATAAACCCAGGCTGTAGTTTGCTATCTATATAAGCTATAGTGTGCATTCACTATAAAATGAAGCGATAGATATAATGAATTTTTTCCTTATTTTATAATGAGATACATACAGCAAGATAACGTTATACAATAGTATCAACAGGTTATGCACAGCGTATCAATAGCGCATTTTTTTGTGCTATTAGCTCGGTTATATGGACTGGGTGCCCAAACTTGGAGCTGATTTTGGAAAAAGATATTGATATTAAAAGCTTTTTTTACGAGGTGGATAAACGAACAGGAGAAGTCGTTTCTCTTACTCCAAATGCAAATAACACAGTACAACCTGTTGCTCTGATGCGTCTGGGGGTATTTGTGCCTACCCTCAAATCGCTCAAAAACAGTAAAAAAAATACACTCTCGACGACAGATGCCACTGAAGAGCTGACCAGGCTCTCACTTGCTAAGGCTGAAGGCTTTGACAAAGTGGAAATCATTGGTCCGCGACTGGATATGGATAATGATTTTAAAACCTGGGTTGGAATCATTCATTCCTTTGCAAAACATAAGGTTATAGGTGATAAGGTTCAACTCTCTTTTGTTGAATTTGTAAAGCTTTGCGGGATCCCCTCAAGCAGATCCTCTAAAAAGCTTCGTGAACGCATCAGCCCTTCATTAAAACGAATTGCCGGGACCGTCATTTCTTTTACCAGCCAGACTAAAGAGTATACGACTCATCTGGTTCAATCCGCGTACTACGACACCGCTAAAGATATTGTCATACTTCAGGCTGATCCCCGGTTATTTGAACTTTATCAGTTTGATCGGAAAGTACTTTTGCAACTGAAAGCGATAAACGCGCTGAAGAGACGGGAGTCTGCACAGGCGCTTTACACCTATATCGAAAGCCTGCCCAAAAATCCTGCGCCTATCTCAATAGCGCGTTTGCGCGCCCGACTAAATCTGAAATCGCCTGTTTTTTCGCAAAATCAGACGGTTCGCAGAGCTATGGAGCAGTTGAAAGAGATTGGATACCTCGATTACACGGAGCTGCAACGTGGGCGTAGCGTGTATTTTAACGTGCATTACCGTCGGCCTAAGTTAAAAGCGCCCCGCTCGGATAGCGATGCTTATGAGCAACCTGAGCATATAAATGATTCGGTTGACTCTTCGCTGATTGAAAAAGTTAAGCTACTTGAAAAGCTGGGAATTGATCTCAAAGATTTGGAAGCACTTCTGAATCTCCGTAAAACATAAGCTGTAGTCAGTAACATACTCATGGATGCTCACTATAGCTTATATTCAATGGGATAGTGTTTCTCAGATTCACAAAACTGGCATCTTTATGTCTCATATAACTTATTGAAATTTATATTTTATTCTTCACTTTCTTACATCATCAGTGGTACTGGCCTGTATTGCTGTTGATGTCTTTTAAACTACGTTATGCATAGTCTGCTCTTCTCAATTGTGTTTGCATCGACGAGTTAAGCAGTACTGCTTTATATGCGATAAGCAATAAAAATCATTTAAATCAATCAGTAATGGGAAATTTATCAGGTTTGAGCGTCAGTATTAATACTGACTATAGCTTATATTTATCTTATAAATATCGACCCTGCATCCTCTCTATAGCTTATGTTACTGTCTATAGCTTATATTGCTGCCTATAGTTTATTTAGGTGAAACTAACGTACTGATATCCCGGAAAAAGCTGATAGAGAAAAGGTATTGGATAACAGAGCTCAGAAGTGAAGGTTCGCGGCGTGGTTATCAGGTAAAGAGTGAGCGATAACTGATAAAGTGCTTATAGAGTGCTGTTACATTGAATGGTGACATATTCACGGGGTGATTAACTAAGGTATCTGTTATATCTGTATGATTTATCATGCATATTTTTGTGGCTGCTCGTTATTACAAAAAATGAAAGGTCGCTCTGATGGTTTTGTAAGTATCCCGCATAATCG
>NZ_VATQ01000055.1:0-26122 GCF_005781135.1 Escherichia sp. E3659
GAATTTCAGGATTTTTCTCTTTATTGTTACGACCATCTTGTGAAGTGTTTCACGTTGTCGTCTCAACGGAGGCGCATTATAGGGATCCCAATTTTTTGCACAAGTACTTTTTTGATCTTTTTTTCTGTTTGTTGTTTTTTCACCCTTTTTGCTGCATTCACACACAAAACGGTGCTTTTTTGCATACTAAAAGACTTGCACAAGGCCAATAATGCACCCAAAGTCATTAGTAAATCATTTATTGTTGAGGTAAGTATGTCTGATGTTTTACGCCCATACCGCGATCTTTTTCCACAAATCGGTCAGCGCGTAATGATCGACAGTAGTAGTGTGGTTATTGGTGACGCCCGCCTGGCTGATGATGTGGGGATCTGGCCGCTCGTTGTGATTCGTGGCGATGTGAATTATGTACAAATCGGTGCCCGCACTAATATTCAGGATGGTAGCGTCTTACACGTGACCCATAAATCAACGGCTAATCCACAAGGCAATCCGTTGATCGTCGGTGAAGACGTTACGGTTGGACATAAAGTGATGCTCCACGGCTGCACCATTGGCAATCGAGTTTTGGTTGGGATGGGCTCAATTTTACTCGATGGCGCAATAGTAGAAGATGATGTGATGATTGGTGCGGGTAGCCTGGTCCCACAAAATAAACGCCTGGAGAGCGGATATCTGTATCTCGGTAGCCCCGTCAAACAGATCCGCCCGTTAAGTGATGAAGAGAAGGCTGGGTTACGCTATTCCGCGAATAATTACGTGAAATGGAAGGACGAATATCTGGATCAGGGTAACCAGACCCAACCTTGATCATCTTCACTTTGTTCATGAATTAAGTTTTCCGCTTCTTCTTCCAGGTCCCAGCGATGCTGACGAAAATTCGCTAACCACTGTTCTGGCGTATCTCCTGCAAAGCGGTTCGCCAGACTCTCTCCAGTAATAGCGCAAGTGAGCTGCATACCATTTACAAGAGCTGGAAAACAAACGCATTTTTTACTCTCGTTCCACTCTTCCCTATCTGGAAACTGGATGGCCTGATTCACGCGGACAACTCCTCCTGCAATTGCTTTATAACTGGTTCTACATCAGGCAGAACACCGTGCCAGAGAAGAAAGGCATGAGCCGCCTGCGCCACTAACATCCCCAATCCATCCGCATTACGTTTTGAGCCTTGCTGTTCACACCATGCCAGAAAGGGCGTTTTTCCCTTCTGGTAGAACATGTCATAACAACAAATACCTGAATGGACGAGCGATGCCGGGATCGCCGGAACATCTCCACTAATGCCACTGGATGTCGCGTTAATAATAAGATCGAACTCGTGGCCTTCCAGTTCGTCCATACCCAACGCCTGAACACTTCCAGTGTGCGCAAACAATTTAGCCAACTCTTCCGCGCGAGAAACCGTTCGGTTAGTGATTGTCACCGCACAGTCCAGAGAGAGAAGCGGCAGTAATACCCCACGAGATGCCCCACCAGCGCCGATAAGCAGAATACGTAAACCGGAACGAATAAAAGATAGACGTTCCAGATCGCTTAACAAGCCTACGCCATCGGTATTGTCACCCAGCAGGCGTCCATCTTCTAACCGCTTGAGGGTATTAACAGCACCAGCCAACGCTGCCCGTTCAGTAAGCTCATCCGCTCTGGCAAAAGCCTCTTCTTTAAAAGGCACCGTCACATTCGCACCTTTACCACCAGCACGAAAGAAAGCGTTTAGCGTGTTGATGAAATCATTGATGGGTGCCAGCACGCGGCCATAGGGATGTTCAATATTCAGTTGCTGAGCAAATTGCTGATGAATGAATGGCGATTTGCTGTGGGCTATCGGATTACCAAAAACAGCATAGGTTTCCATTATGTTACCCCTGTCGAAACAGTTCACCCGTCAGGGCATCACGAATTTCTGAAGGATTTAAACGACCGCCCGTTTCACCTCGCACAACCGGGAAATCAGCACCAAACTGTGCGTGAACTTCCTCTATTGTTCGACAAGGTGGCATTCCACTCAAGTTGGCACTGGTAGAAACCAGCGGTTTACCATAAGCCTGGCACAAAGCAACCACCAACGGATGGTCGGTGACTCGTACAGCAAGCGAATCAAAGCGGCCCGTCAACCATCGTGGTGTTGTCGCTGGCGTGGGAAAGACAAAAGTGACAGGACCAGGCCAGCGAGAAAAAATGGTTTCACGCTGCGCGTCAGTCAGCATGCTGTCATCAATATAGGGTTTAAGCTGCTCGTAATTTGCCGCGATTAAAATCAGCCCCTTATCAACCGGACGCTGTTTTAATTCCAACAGCCGCATCACTGCTGTTTCGCTATCAGGATCGCAGCCGACACCGAAAACAGCTTCCGTTGGATAGGCGATGACACGTTCTTCATTGAGGACATCTATCGCAGCTGCGATAGCGTCTCCTTGCAGGTTATTATTCACGTTATTATTCCGCCGAAACCGGCTTTCCACATTGTTTACGGGCACAAAAGTGTTTTACACCCTGCGCGGTTTTCTTTTCGATGAGTAGCGGATAATGACACTCAGGGCACTCTCCGGCTATTGGTTTGAAGTTAATAGCAAATTGACACTCAGGGTAGCGATCACAGGAGTGAAATGTTTTGCCATAACGGGAGCGGCGCTGGACCAGATGGCCCGTCCGACATTGAGGACAGGTAATTGCTGTTTCGTCCGGTTTATCGATAAGTTCGGTATGTTCGCATTCTGGATAGTTACTGCAACCAATAAACATACCAAAGCGTCCCTGGCGTAATACCAGATTTGCGCCACATGCAGGGCAAACCTGCCCCTCCAGAACTTTGACGATATGCCCATCCGCTGAAGATTTCAGAGGACGGACGTAGTCACACGCCGGATACTGTGAGCACCCAAGAAACTGACCGTGTTTCCCGGATCGAATAACCAGTTCAGCCCCGCACTTTGGGCAGGACTCATTATTACGCACCGTGAACAGTGCTGATTTCGCCATAACAACTTATGCTGAATTAAAGAAATGATTAATGCAGCATACCTTCATTCACTTCAAAGAGTAATTCTTCCATTTGCTGGTACGCATTTTCGCAGCCCGGGATGTTGAACAACACCATCAGGATCACCCACTTCAGATCATCCAGTTCGAACTCTGCGTTATCCAGCGCAAGCACTCGCTCTATCACCATTTCACGAGTTTCAAGGTTGAGCACCTGAATCTGCTCAAGGAAAAGCAGAAACCCACGGCAGCTGGCATCCAGTCGTTCACACTCTTCCGGTGTATAAATACGCATGGAGAGAGGATCCGAGGCCAGTTGCATCGGTTCTGCCAGCCCTTCCTGATAATCAGCAAGTTTTTCCAGCCATAGCAGGGCATTGTAGATATCTTCTCGCTCAAAACCTGCGTCGGTAAGATCCTGTTCAAGTTTGTCTTGATCCACACGCAACTCAGCTTCAGTGTGAATATAGGTTTCAAACAAATACATTAGTACGTCGAACATGGCATGCCCTCCTCAATCGGACATAGCCGCCGGGTACAGCTGCGATCCATCCTGCTAACTCCAGTTCAAGTAGTTGAGTAACTACCTCTGGCACAGGTTGGCCGGCACGTTCAGCGACGACGTCAACAGGTGTTACCTCATCTCCTACGTTAGCCAGGAGCTCAGGAAATGGCAATGCCACGTCTTCCTGATCTGGTGAATAAAATGATTTTTCAGGGGCATCTGGCAACCAGTGCAATCCATATTGCAAATTTTCCAGAATTTCTTCCGGTTCCGTCACAAGAATCGCACCTTGTTTTATAAGCCAGTGGGGGCCTTCACTTCCGGGACTCCCTAATGGACCGGGCAAAGCAAAGACTTCACGTCCCTGCTCAAGCGCACAACGCGCTGTCACCAGTGAACCACTGCGCAAAGCCGCTTCCACCACCAGTACACCTTTACTTAGACCACTGATAATGCGATTTCTTCGCGGGAAATTGTAAGCAAGAGGAGGGGTATCAAGGGGAAATTCCGAGACAAGAGCCCCACCATGTTCAAGCAGACTGGTAGCCAGTCGGGCATGGCGACGCGGATGAATTGTATTGAGCCCATTCCCCAGCACAGCAACACTGACACCATTTACCTGCAAGGCCGCTTTATGCGCTACACCATCGATTCCACGCGCCAGCCCACTGGTAATTGTCACGCCTCGCGCCGCCAGCGCCTCACATAACAGCCGCCCCCACCGTTCGCCATACCATGAATGCGCCCGGCTTCCCACTACGGCCAACTGAAATGATTGCAGCGCTTGTAGATCACCAGCAACAAACAGTGCACCTGGATAATCAGCCGTTGCAATAAGTTGAGGAGGATAAAATTCACTATCCGCAGGGATTAAATGATGGTTAGGTTGCTCCAGCCAACAAAGTGAGCTTTCAATACTCTGCTGTGAAAATGTAAGAAAGCGCTGTGCCTGCCGCAATGTAAGCCCTATTTGCTGCAATACAACCGCATCAATATTTGGCTGTTCTGCCAGCCAGTGAGCTATACGGACCATATCATCGCCGTACAAGCTGCTGATGCTCATTAAACGCAGCCAAATTTCGGTATCGACCATCCTTATCTCCCTGCCATAAGCAGCCTTAGCAATCTTTGCGATTGGTCAGTGATGCTGTCAATCAGAGGGGGATTTGTCTAGAATAGAAGAAATAATCTTTCTAACTCCTGAACACATCTCTGGAGATTTATGTCAGTTTTGCAAGTGTTACATATTCCGGACGAGCGGCTTCGCAAAGTTGCTAAACCGGTAGAAGAAGTGAATGCAGAAATTCAGCGTATCGTCGATGATATGTTCGAGACGATGTACGCGGAAGAAGGTATTGGCCTGGCGGCAACCCAGGTTGATATCCATCAACGTATCATTGTTATTGATGTTTCGGAAAACCGTGACGAACGGCTGGTGTTAATCAATCCGGAGCTTTTAGAAAAAAGCGGCGAAACAGGCATTGAGGAAGGTTGCCTGTCGATCCCTGAACAACGTGCTTTAGTGCCACGCGCAGAGAAAGTTAAAATTCGCGCCCTGGACCGCGACGGTAAACCATTTGAACTGGAAGCAGATGGTCTGTTAGCCATCTGCATTCAGCATGAGATGGATCACCTGGTCGGCAAACTGTTTATGGATTATCTGTCACCGCTGAAACAACAACGTATTCGTCAGAAAGTTGAAAAACTGGATCGTCTGAAAGCCCGGGCTTAAGGATAAGAACTAACGTGTCAGAATCACTACGTATTATTTTTGCGGGTACACCTGACTTTGCAGCGCGTCATCTTGACGCGCTGTTGTCTTCTGGACATAACGTTGTCGGCGTGTTCACCCAACCGGACCGACCGGCAGGTCGCGGTAAAAAACTAATGCCCAGCCCGGTTAAAGTGCTGGCAGAAGAGAAAGGGTTACCGGTTTTTCAGCCTGTTTCCCTGCGTCCACAAGAAAACCAGCAACTGGTCGCCGATCTGCACGCTGATGTTATGGTCGTCGTCGCCTATGGCTTAATTCTGCCTAAAGCAGTGCTGGAGATGCCGCGTCTTGGATGCATCAATGTTCATGGTTCACTGCTGCCACGCTGGCGCGGCGCCGCGCCAATCCAACGTTCGCTGTGGGCGGGCGATGCAGAAACCGGCGTGACCATTATGCAAATGGATGTCGGTTTAGACACGGGCGACATGCTCTATAAACTCTCCTGCCCGATTACCGCAGAAGATACCAGCGGCACGTTGTATGACAAGCTGGCAGAGCTTGGCCCACAAGGGCTTATCACCACGTTGAAACAACTGGCAGACGGCACGGCGAAACCAGAAATTCAGGACGAAACTCTTGTTACTTACGCCGAAAAGTTGAGTAAAGAAGAAGCGCGTATTGACTGGTCACTTTCGGCAGCGCAGCTTGAACGCTGCATTCGCGCTTTCAATCCATGGCCAATGAGCTGGCTGGAAATTGAAGGACAGCCGGTTAAAGTCTGGAAAGCGTCGGTCATTGATACGGTAACCAACGCTGCCCCAGGAACGATCCTTGAAGCCAACAAACAAGGCATCCAGGTTGCGACTGGTGATGGCATCCTGAATCTGCTCTCGTTACAACCTGCGGGTAAGAAAGCGATGAGCGCACAAGACCTCCTGAATTCTCGTCGGGAATGGTTTATTCCGGGCAAGCGTCTGGCCTGATAGTCCACTCTTCTAAGCCCGGTCTTGCCGGGCATTTTTATACTTATGAAAAAACAACGTAATTTACGTAGCATGGCGGCCCAGGCCGTTGAACAAGTCGTCGAGCAAGGGCAATCATTAAGCAACATTTTGCCACCGCTCCAGCAAAAAGTTTCCGATAAAGACAAAGCACTTCTTCAAGAGTTGTGCTTTGGCGTACTGCGCACGCTTTCGCAGTTAGACTGGCTGATTAATAAGTTAATGGCCCGTCCGATGACTGGCAAACAGCGGACCGTGCATTACCTGATTATGGTTGGTTTGTATCAACTGCTTTATACCCGCATTCCACCGCATGCTGCGCTGGCTGAAACGGTTGAAGGCGCTATCGCAATTAAGCGTCCGCAACTTAAAGGGTTGATTAACGGTGTATTACGCCAGTTCCAGCGTCAGCAAGAAGAGTTATTAGCCGAGTTTAATGCCAGTGATGCACGTTATCTGCATCCTTCCTGGTTGCTGAAGCGTCTGCAAAAAGCGTATCCAGAGCAGTGGCAATCCATCGTCGAAGCCAATAACCAGCGTCCGCCAATGTGGCTGCGCGTTAATCGTACGCATCATTCCCGCGACAGTTGGCTTGCATTGCTGGATGAAGCAGGAATGAAAGGCTTCCCACATTCGGATTACCCTGATGCTGTACGGCTGGAAACACCTGCACCTGTTCATGCGCTACCCGGTTTTGAAGACGGATGGGTTACCGTTCAGGATGCTTCAGCACAAGGTTGCATGACCTGGCTTGCGCCACAAAACGGTGAACACATTCTGGATCTTTGCGCCGCCCCGGGCGGTAAAACTACGCATATTCTTGAGGTTGCTCCAGAGGCACAAGTTCTGGCGGTCGATATTGATGAGCAACGCCTCTCTCGCGTTTACGACAATTTAAAACGCCTTGGTATGAAGGCGACCGTGAAACAAGGTGATGGCCGCTACCCTTCCCAATGGTGTGGCGAGCAACAGTTTGATCGCATTTTATTAGATGCGCCTTGTTCAGCAACGGGTGTGATTCGTCGCCATCCGGATATCAAGTGGTTACGTCGTGATCGCGATATCCCGGAACTCGCGCAACTGCAGTCTGAAATTCTCGACGCCATTTGGCCGCATTTAAAATCCGGTGGAACCCTGGTCTATGCCACCTGTTCGGTGTTACCGGAAGAGAATAGCCTGCAGGTTAAAGCCTTTTTGCAACGTACCGCTGATGCCGAACTTTGCGACACCGGAACACCAGAACAACCGGGTAAGCAAAATCTGCCTGGTGCCGAAGAGGGCGACGGCTTCTTTTACGCTAAGCTAATCAAAAAGTGATGAGATAACGGGTCGCGACTGATGAAAATTATCATTCTGGGTGCCGGTCAGGTTGGCGGCACACTGGCGGAAAACCTGGTTGGCGAGAACAACGATATTACTGTTGTCGATACCAACGGTGAGCGTCTGCGGACCTTGCAGGATAAATTTGACCTGCGAGTCGTGCAGGGGCATGGCTCTCATCCACGCGTATTGCGGGAGGCAGGTGCCGACGACGCCGATATGCTGGTTGCTGTAACCAGTTCAGATGAAACCAATATGGTTGCCTGCCAGGTAGCCTACTCACTTTTCAACACCCCTAATCGCATCGCTCGTATCCGCTCACCAGACTACGTGCGCGATGCCGATAAGCTATTTCATTCAGATGCTGTACCGATTGATCATCTGATCGCACCAGAGCAGTTGGTTATCGATAATATTTACCGACTGATTGAGTATCCCGGCGCATTGCAGGTGGTGAACTTCGCTGAGGGTAAAGTCAGCCTCGCTGTGGTAAAAGCCTATTATGGTGGCCCGCTGATTGGTAATGCACTTTCGACCATGCGCGAACATATGCCACATATCGATACTCGTGTGGCAGCAATTTTCCGCCACGATCGCCCCATTCGTCCGCAAGGTTCGACCATTGTTGAAGCCGGTGATGAAGTGTTCTTTATTGCCGCCTCGCAGCATATACGCGCGGTGATGAGTGAATTACAGCGACTGGAAAAACCGTATAAGCGGATCATGCTGGTTGGTGGCGGTAATATCGGTGCAGGGCTGGCGCGTCGTCTGGAAAAAGATTACAGCGTCAAACTCATCGAACGTAATCAGCAGCGCGCTGCCGAACTGGCGGAAAAGTTGCAGAATACGATCGTCTTTTTTGGTGATGCGTCGGATCAAGAACTGCTGGCCGAAGAACATATCGATCAAGTTGATCTGTTTATTGCCGTCACCAACGATGACGAGGCCAATATCATGTCAGCCATGCTCGCCAAACGTATGGGTGCGAAAAAGGTGATGGTATTGATCCAGCGTCGCGCTTATGTGGATCTGGTTCAGGGGAGCGTGATCGATATTGCGATTTCACCACAACAAGCAACTATTTCTGCGTTGCTTAGTCATGTGCGAAAAGCAGATATTGTTGGTGTTTCCTCATTGCGCCGCGGCGTAGCAGAAGCTATTGAAGCCGTTGCTCACGGTGATGAAAGCACCTCGCGCGTTGTCGGCAGAGTCATTGATGAAATCAAGCTACCGCCAGGAACGATTATTGGAGCGGTGGTACGTGGAAACGACGTGATGATTGCCAATGACAATCTGCGCATTGAGCAAGGCGATCACGTAATTATGTTCCTCACAGATAAAAAGTTTATTACCGACGTCGAAAGACTCTTCCAGCCAAGTCCTTTCTTTTTGTAATTAATAAGGCGTCTAATGACGCCTTATTATTTCCCTTTGAATATCAAGGATTAATTAAATTCATTCCTGGCAGGAAAATAGCTTAACATTTGTTAGACTTATGGTTGTCGGCTTCATAGGGAGAATAACATGAGCATTATTAAAGAATTTCGCGAATTTGCGATGCGCGGGAACGTGGTGGATTTGGCGGTGGGTGTCATTATCGGTGCGGCATTCGGGAAGATCGTCTCTTCGCTGGTTGCCGATATCATCATGCCACCTTTGGGCTTATTAATTGGCGGGATCGATTTTAAACAGTTTGCTGTCACGCTACGCGATGCGCAGGGGGATATCCCTGCTGTTGTGATGCATTACGGTGTCTTCATTCAAAACGTCTTTGATTTTCTGATTGTGGCCTTTGCCATCTTTATGGCGATTAAGCTAATCAACAAACTGAATCGTAAGAAAGAAGAACCTGCAGCAGCACCTGCACCAACTAAAGAAGAAGTATTACTGACAGAGATTCGTGATTTGCTGAAAGAGCAAAATAACCGATCTTAACAAGCGCCTGAAAGCAGAAGGCCAGTGGTAAAAAAGTGATTTACTTTCTTGCCACTGGCCTCCCAGTTACCCCGATTGCCATGTTTTCCTTTTCGCATATAACTGCCTTTCCCTTTTTTATTTTTTTCTACACGCTGTCTGAACAAAGGGTCATGTAGTAATGCTTCAATCGCATTATCCTTTATCTGCCCTTTCGTATGCTGATATCGGCTCATAAAAACTCCAGTTGGTTATTTAACGGCGCGAGTGTAATCCCGTCAGTGCAAAAAATCAACAACCTGCTTTGACACCGCTGGCTCCTTGTTCAAGAGCTTCAAGGATAGAGCAATAAACGCTGCTATGGGCGCTACCACAACAGGCATCGTTAAGACGTTGCAAGGAACGCTGCATGCTCTGCAACTCGGCTATCCGCGCTTCCACTTCCTGTAATCTTTCCTGCACAATACCTTTTGATTCCTGACAAGTATGATGTTCAGGATCGATACGGATCGAAAGTAACTCACGGATCGACTCGAGACTGAAACCAAGTTGTCTGGCATGCCGAATAAATTTCAACCGTTGGAGATCGCTTTCGGTATACAGACGAAAGCCTCCTACCGTACGAACTTCATGATCCATCATCTGCTGTTTTTCGTAATAACGTATTGTGTCGGGCGTAACTTCTGCCAGTTTTGCCAACTCACCAATGCGATACATAAATTATCTCTCAGTTGTCATTAATTTTATTCAGAAGCTTATCTGCATATTCGCCACGTAAAAATTCAGTGCTCAAACCTGCTTGCCGCAGTTTTAACTCCAGTAAAGATAACTGGCGGCTAACCTCTTGATATTTCGGATCATCCTGACGAATGCCTCTGAGAATATCCAAAAGCTGAATTGCTTCCTTCCGCTGCTCAAGTTCTGGCGGTAAACAGCCGGAATTCTTTAACAAGCGATAGCCCGCACGCAGTTCCGGCGGCACGTGTGTGTCATCTTCCAGGATTAATGGTTCACCACTGCCTGGGAGATTTTCAAACTCACCTTTAGCCTGTGCTTCAGTAATATGGCGCTCTGCCCACTGGTCAAGTAACCACATAAATACTCCAGGGGATGAACAAAAAGAGTACAGCTATTGTAGATAAGTGGGGATACTACAGATATAAAAAAACCCGCCGGGGCGGGTTTTTTTACGTTGCTTCAGATTACTCTGCAGCAGCTTCTGCTTTCTCTGAACGATCAACCAGCTCGATGTAAGCCATCGGCGCGTTGTCGCCTGCACGGAAGCCACACTTCAGAATACGAGTGTAACCACCGGCACGGCTCGCGAAACGCGGGCCCAGTTCGTTAAACAGTTTTGCCACGATCTCGTTATCACGAGTACGGGCGAATGCCAGACGACGATTAGCAACGCTATCAGTCTTGGCAAGAGTAATCAGCGGCTCAACTACGCGGCGCAGCTCTTTCGCTTTAGGCAGAGTCGTCTTGATGATTTCATGACGAACCAGTGAACCTGCCATATTGCGGAACATAGCCTGGCGATGGCTGCTGTTGCGGTTCAGTTGACGACCACTCTTACGATGGCGCATGACCTTATCCTTCTCAGTAAAACCTTAACCTGTGATCCGGTTACTCGTCAGCGATGCTTGCCGGTGGCCAGTTTTCCAGGCGCATACCCAGAGACAGTCCACGGGAAGCCAGCACGTCTTTAATCTCAGTAAGAGATTTTTTACCAAGGTTAGGCGTTTTAAGGAGCTCAACCTCGGTACGCTGTACCAGATCACCGATATAGTGGATAGCTTCTGCTTTAAGGCAGTTAGCAGAGCGGACAGTCAATTCCAGATCGTCAACAGGGCGCAGCAGGATCGGATCGAACTCTGGTTTCTCTTCTTTCACTTCCGGCTGACGTACATCACGTAAGTCAACGAAAGCTTCCAGTTGTTCAGCCAGAATGGTTGCCGCACGACGAATCGCCTCTTCAGGATCGATTGTGCCGTTGGTTTCCATTTCGATGACCAGCTTGTCCAGGTCGGTACGCTGTTCTACACGCGCTGCTTCAACATTGTAGGCAATACGCTCTACAGGGCTGTAGCATGCGTCGACCAGCAGACGGCCGATTGGGCGCTCATCTTCTTCCGAATGAATTCGGGTAGAAGCCGGCACATAACCACGACCGCGCTGAACTTTGATACGCATGCTAATAGACGCGTTCTCATCGGTCAGGTGGCAGATCACGTGCTGCGGCTTGACGATTTCGACATCACCGTCGTGGGTGATATCGGCTGCAGTCACAGGGCCAATGCCAGATTTATTCAAGGTAAGAATAACTTCATCTTTGCCCTGAACTCTCACCGCCAGCCCTTTCAGGTTGAGCAGGATTTCCAGGATATCTTCCTGAACGCCTTCTTTGGTGCTGTACTCATGTAGTACACCATCAATCTCAACCTCGGTCACCGCGCAACCCGGCATCGATGAGAGCAGAATACGGCGCAGTGCGTTACCCAGAGTATGGCCAAAGCCACGCTCTAAAGGCTCAAGGGTCACCTTGGCGTGCGTCGAACTCACTTGCTCGATATCAACCAGGCGCGGTTTTAGAAACTCTGTCACAGAACCCTGCATTGTGTCCTCTCTTTGGTACTAAGCTTTACTTGGAGTAAAGCTCGACGATCAGGTGTTCGTTAATGTCCGCAGACAGATCAGAACGCTCCGGCTTACGCTTAAACGTACCTTCCATCTTGCCAGCATCAACTTCCAGCCAGGTTGGCTTTTCACGCTGCTCAGCCAGCTCCAGAGCGGCTTTCACGCGAGACTGCTTCTTCGCTTTCTCACGAATGCTTACAACGTCATTCGGACTAACCTGATAAGAAGCGATGTTAACAACACGACCGTTTACCATAATTGCTTTATGGCTAACCAGCTGACGTGCTTCTGCACGAGTGGCACCGAAGCCCATACGGTATACAACGTTGTCCAGACGACCTTCCAGCAGAGCCAACAGGTTTTCACCGGTGTTGCCTTTCAGACGTGCTGCTTCTTTGTAGTAGTTACGGAACTGACGCTCCAGCACACCATAGATACGGCGAACTTTTTGCTTTTCACGCAACTGCACACCATAGTCAGACAGACGCGGTTTACGCGCACCGTGCTGGCCAGGAGCTTGTTCAATTTTACACTTGGTATCGATCGCGCGAACGCCAGACTTAAGGAATAAGTCGGTGCCCTCACGACGGCTCAGCTTGAGCTTAGGACCCAAATATCTTGCCATTTTCTTTCTCCAACAAACCTGGAAAACGAAGCGTTATACGCGACGTTTTTTCGGCGGACGACAACCGTTATGAGGGATCGGAGTCACATCAGTAATGTTAGTGATGCGGAAACCTGCGGCGTTCAGAGCACGAATAGTAGATTCGCGGCCTGGACCCGGACCTTTAACCATAACTTCCAGATTCTTGATACCGTATTCTTTCACGGCGTCAGCGCAACGCTCTGCTGCAACCTGAGCTGCAAACGGAGTGGATTTGCGAGAACCACGGAAACCGGAACCACCGGCTGTTGCCCAACCCAACGCGTTACCCTGACGATCAGTGATAGTCACGATGGTGTTGTTGAAAGAAGCATGGATATGAGCCACGCCGTCAGAGACTTGTTTTCTTACACGTTTACGTGCACGAATTGGTGCCTTTGCCATTATTCAATCACCCCGATTATTTCTTGATCGGTTTGCGCGGACCCTTACGGGTACGTGCGTTGGTCTTGGTACGCTGACCGCGAACCGGTAGACCACGACGATGACGCAAACCGCGATAGCAACCAAGATCCATCAGGCGCTTGATGCTCATGCTGATTTCACGGCGCAGATCACCTTCAACGACAAATTTGGCAACTTCGTCACGCAGCGTGTCGATTTGTCCTTCAGACAGCTCACTGATCTTAACATCTTCAGCGATACCCGCTGCAGCCAGGATGGCTTTAGAACGGGTCTTGCCGACGCCATAAATCGAAGTTAATGCGATTACGGCATGCTTATGATCAGGAATGTTAATGCCTGCTATACGGGCCACTATGCACTCCTACTATTTAATATGTACGTTCCATGCTGAAAAGCCCGTTTTCAGGATACTCAAATGGAAACGCACAGACATACAAAAGATTGGCTGGCTAATCTAGCCAGCTCAACCCAACTTTGCAAGAAAAATATGCGAATAAATCAGCCTTGGCGCTGTTTATGCTTCGGCTCGGCACTGCAAATCACACGGATGACACCATCACGCTTAACGATTTTGCAGTTACGGCATAATTTCTTGACGGAAGCACGAACTTTCATTTTTACTCTCCGTAACTTCTCGGGCGACCAATTATCGGCCGTAGCCTTTCAGGTTCGCCTTCTTCAATGCAGACTCATACTGACTGGACATCATCAGAGTTTGCACTTGAGCCATAAAGTCCATAATCACGACAACAACGATAAGCAGTGAGGTCCCACCGAAGTAGAACGGTACTTTCATTGCATCACGCATGAACTCCGGGATCAGGCAGATAAAGGTAATGTACAGCGCACCAACCAGGGTCAGGCGGGTCATTACTTTATCGATATACTTCGCCGTTTGCTCTCCCGGACGAATTCCTGGTACAAATGCACCGGACTTCTTCAGGTTATCTGCTGTTTCACGCGGGTTGAAAACCAACGCCGTATAGAAGAAACAGAAGAAGATGATTGCAGACGCATAGAGTAACACATAAAGCGGTTGCCCAGGCTGCAAATACAGCGAAATTGTTGTCAGCCAGTTCCAACCAGTACCGCCCCCGAACCATGACGCGATGGTAGCCGGGAACAGAATAATACTGGAAGCGAAGATTGCCGGGATTACCCCCGCCATATTCACTTTCAGCGGTAAATGTGTGCTCTGTGCAGCATAGACACGACGACCTTGCTGACGTTTTGCGTAGTTTACCACAATGCGGCGTTGACCACGCTCAACAAATACAACAAAGAACGTCACTGCAAATACTAATACTGCAACCAACAGCAACACGAGGAAGTGCAGGTCGCCTTGACGCGCTTGCTCGATAGTATGGGCAATGGCTGGCGGGAGTCCCGCGACAATACCGGCGAAGATAATGATTGAAATACCGTTGCCGATACCTCGTTCAGTGATCTGTTCGCCCAACCACATCAGGAACATCGTTCCTGTGACCAGACTTACAACAGCGGTGAAGTAGAATGCAAAGCCCGGGTTAATAACCAGGCCTTGCATACCAGGCATATTCGGCAGACCGGTAGCAATACCGATCGACTGGAATATTGCCAGCACCAGAGTACCGTAACGGGTGTACTGGCTGATCTTACGACGACCAGACTCCCCTTCTTTCTTAATTTCTGCCAACGTTGGGTGAACCACCGTCAGCAGCTGGATAATGATCGACGCCGAAATATACGGCATGATCCCCAGAGCAAAGATAGAAGCACGGCTGAGAGCACCACCAGAGAACATGTTAAACATCTCAATGATGGTGCCTCGCTGTTGCTCAAGCAGTTTGGCAAGTACAGCGGCATCAATACCAGGGATCGGAATAAAAGAGCCAATACGGAACACAATCAGCGCACCGATAACAAACAGCAGTCTGCGTTTCAGCTCGCCTAAGCCACCTTTGGCACTTTGAAAATCTAATCCCGGTTGTTTAGCCATCTGCTACTTATTCCTCGATTTTACCGCCAGCAGCTTCGATAGCAGCACGAGCGCCTTTAGTAACACGCAGGCCACGAACAGTTACCGGAGTAGTTACTTCGCCAGCCAGGATCACTTTCGCGAACTCGATCTGGATACCGATAATGTTAGCCGCTTTCAGCGTGTTCAGGTCTACAACACCGCCTTCTACTTTAGCCAGGTCAGACAGACGAACTTCGGCTGTAATCGCTGCTTTACGAGAAGTGAAGCCGAATTTCGGCAGACGACGGTACAGAGGCATCTGACCACCCTCGAAACCGCGACGTACGCCACCGCCAGAACGAGATTTCTGACCTTTGTGACCACGACCACCGGTTTTACCGAGGCCAGAACCGATACCACGACCCAGGCGTTTACCCGCCTTTTTGGAGCCTTCGGCCGGAGACAGAGTATTTAAACGCATCTCTTACTCCTCAACTTTAACCATGAAGGAAACCGCGTTGATCATACCGCGAATAGCAGGAGTATCCTCGCGCTCTACGGTGTGACCAATACGACGCAGACCCAGGCCAAGCAGCGTTGCCTTGTGTTTCGGCAGACGACCGATTGCACTGCGGGTTTGAGTAATTTTAATAGTCTTTGCCATGGTTTATTTCCCCAGAATTTCTTCAACGGATTTACCACGCTTGGCAGCGACCATTTCTGGAGAATTCATATTTTCCAGGCCATCGATAGTTGCACGAACCACGTTAATCGGGTTGGTGGAACCATACGCTTTAGCCAGAACGTTATGAACCCCAGCGACTTCCAGAACGGCGCGCATTGCACCACCGGCGATGATACCGGTACCTTCGGAAGCCGGCTGCATGAATACGCGAGAACCCGTATGAACACCTTTAACAGGGTGTTGCAGAGTGCCGTTATTCAGCGCGACGTTAATCATATTGCGACGGGCTTTTTCCATCGCTTTCTGGATCGCTGCTGGAACTTCACGCGCTTTACCGTAACCAAAACCAACGCGACCGTTACCATCGCCAACTACAGTCAGAGCTGTGAAGGAGAAAATACGACCACCTTTAACGGTTTTAGATACGCGGTTTACCGCGATCAGCTTTTCCTGCAGTTCGCCAGCTTGTTTTTCGATGTGAGCCATCTTACACCTCTACCTTAGAACTGAAGGCCAGCTTCACGGGCAGCATCTGCCAGTGCCTGGACACGACCATGATATTGGAACCCGGAACGGTCAAAGGATACATCTTTGATGCCTTTTTCCAGAGCGCGTTCAGCGACAGCTTTACCCACAGCTGCAGCCGCGTCTTTGTTACCGGTGTACTTCAGTTGTTCAGCGATAGCTTTTTCTACAGTAGAAGCAGCTACCAGAACTTCAGAACCGTTCGGTGCAATTACCTGTGCGTAAATGTGACGCGGGGTACGATGTACCACCAGGCGAGTTGCGCCCAGCTCCTGGAGCTTGCGGCGTGCGCGGGTCGCACGACGGATACGAGCAGATTTCTTATCCATAGTGTTACCTTACTTCTTCTTAGCCTCTTTGGTACGCACGACTTCGTCGGCGTAACGAACACCCTTGCCTTTGTAAGGCTCAGGACGACGGTAGGCGCGCAGATCCGCTGCAACCTGGCCGATCATCTGCTTATCAGCGCCTTTCAGCACGATTTCAGTCTGAGTCGGACATTCAGCAGTGATACCCGCAGGCAGCTGATGGTCAACAGGATGAGAGAAACCCAGAGACAGGTTAATCACATTGCCTTTAACCGCTGCACGGTAACCTACACCAACCAGCTGCAGCTTCTTAGTGAAGCCTTCGGTAACACCGATAACCATTGAGTTCAGCAGGGCACGCGCGGTACCAGCCTGAGCCCAACCGTCTGCGTAACCATCACGCGGACCGAAGGTCAGGGTATTATCTGCATGTTTAACTTCAACAGCATCGTTGAGAGTACGAGTCAGCTCGCCGTTTTTACCTTTGATCGTAATAACCTGACCGTTGATTTTTACATCAACGCCGGCAGGAACAACGACCGGTGCTTTAGCAACACGAGACATTTTTTCCTCCGATTAGGCTACGTAGCAGATAATTTCGCCACCAAGACCAGCCTGGCGCGCTGCACGATCAGTCATAACACCTTTAGAGGTAGAAACAACTGCGATACCCAGACCCGCCATAACTTTCGGCAGCTCATCTTTACGTTTATAGATGCGCAGACCTGGGCGGCTGACACGCTGAATGCTTTCTACAACAGCTTTGCCCTGGAAATACTTCAGAGTAAGTTCCAGTTCAGGCTTGGTGTCGCCTTCAACTTTAAAATCTTCAATAAAACCTTCTTCCTTCAGCACGTTGGCGATTGCCACTTTCAGCTTGGAGGAAGGCATGGTGACCGCAGCTTTGTTCGCGGCCTGACCGTTACGGATACGGGTCAGCATATCCGCGATCGGATCTTGCATGCTCATCTGTCTTTACTCCCGTGATTCAATTGGTGACAATTACCAGCTAGCCTTTTTCAGACCCGGGATTTCACCGCGCATAGCGGCTTCACGGACCTTAATACGGCTCAACCCGAACTTCCGCAGGAAACCATGCGGACGACCTGTTTGACGGCAGCGGTTACGCTGACGAGACGGGCTGGAATCACGCGGCAGAGTCTGCAGCTTGAGAACAGCATTCCAACGATCTTCGTCGGAAGCGTTCACATCAGAGATGATCGCTTTCAGTTCAGCGCGTTTCGCGAAGTATTTATCAGCTAAAGCTACGCGTTTTACTTCGCGTGCTTTCATTGATTGCTTAGCCATTTAGTAACCCTACCTTACTTGCGGAACGGGAAGTCAAAGGCAGCCAGCAGAGCACGGCCTTCTTCGTCAGATTTCGCAGTAGTGGTAATGGTAATATCCAAACCACGAACGCGGTCGACTTTATCGTAGTCGATTTCTGGGAAGATGATCTGCTCACGGACACCCATGCTGTAGTTACCACGACCGTCGAAAGACTTAGCGGACAAGCCACGGAAGTCACGGATACGCGGTACAGCAATAGTGATCAGGCGCTCAAAGAACTCCCACATGCGTTCGCCACGCAGAGTTACTTTACAGCCGATCGGATAGCCCTGACGGATTTTGAAGCCTGCAACAGATTTGCGTGCTTTGGTGATCAGCGGTTTTTGACCGGAGATTGCTGCCAGGTCTGCTGCTGCGTTATCCAGCAGTTTTTTGTCAGCGATCGCTTCACCAACACCCATGTTCAGGGTGATCTTCTCGACCCGAGGGACTTGCATGACAGAATTGTAGTTAAACTCAGTCATGAGTTTTTTAACTACTTCGTCTTTGTAGTAATCATGCAGTTTCGCCATCGTACTACTCCAAATTACTTGATAGTTTCGCTGTTAGACTTGAAGAAACGGACTTTTTTGCCGTCTTCGAATCTAAAGCCTACACGGTCAGCCTTGCCGGTTGCCGCATTGAAGATTGCTACGTTGGAAACCTGAATAGCGGCTTCTTTTTCAACGATGCCACCCGGTTGGTTCAGGGCCGGAACCGGCTTCTGATGTTTCTTAACCAGGTTGATACCTTCAACAATGACCTTGCCGGAAGACAGGACATTCTTAACTTTACCGCGTTTACCTTTATCTTTACCGGTTAACACGATAACTTCGTCATCACGACGGATTTTCGCTGCCATGATTCGCTCCTTAGAGTACTTCTGGTGCCAGAGAGATAATTTTCATGAACTTCTCACTACGAAGCTCACGAGTTACCGGCCCAAAAATACGCGTACCGATAGGCTGCTCGCTGTTGTTGTTCAGAAGAACACAAGCATTACCATCGAAGCGAATGACAGAACCGTCCGGGCGACGAACACCCTTCTTGGTGCGCACCACTACCGCCTTCAGCACATCACCTTTTTTGACCTTACCACGCGGAATTGCTTCTTTGATGGTGATCTTGATGATGTCGCCTACGCCTGCGTAGCGACGGTGCGAGCCACCCAGAACCTTGATACACATTACGCGACGTGCACCGGAGTTGTCGGCGACGTTCAGCATAGTCTGTTCTTGGATCATTTTAGTGCTCCGCTAATGTCAACTACTACTGAGACCCGAAAATCAGGTCGTTAAAAATCCCCATATCGAGGGCGCGGCATTATAACACCGCTTCAAGGATATGGGTAGAAAAAATAAACGGCTCATTTCTGAGCCGTTTATTCGTATCGAGAGAGTGTACTGTATTACAGAACCGCTTTCTCTACAACGCGAACCAGCGTCCAGGATTTAGTCTTGGACAGCGGACGGCATTCGCGGATTTCAACCACGTCACCGATACCGCATTCGTTGTTCTCGTCATGTACGTGCAGTTTGGTCGTACGCTTGATGAATTTACCGTAGATCGGGTGTTTCACAAAACGTTCGATAGCAACAACAATGGATTTCTCCATTTTGTCGCTAACAACGCGACCTTGCAGAGTACGGATTTTATCGGTCATTACGCACCCGCCTTCTCGTTCAGTAAAGTCTTAACGCGTGCGACATCGCGACGCACTTGCTTCAACAGGTGAGACTGTTGCAGCTGGCCACTTGCAGCCTGCATACGCAGGTTGAACTGCTCACGCAGCAGGTTCAGCAGCTCGGTGTTCAGCTCTTCAACGCTCTTCTCACGCAGCTCTTTTGCTTTCATTACATCACCGTCTTAGTTACAAAGGTGGTTTTAATCGGCAGTTTCGCTGCTGCCAGCTTGAATGCTTCACGGGCCAGCTCTTCCGGAACACCGTCCATTTCATACAGGACTTTACCCGGCTGAATCAAGGCAACCCAATACTCCACGTTACCTTTACCTTTACCCATACGCACTGCCAGCGGCTTTTCAGTGATCGGTTTGTCCGGGAACACACGGATCCAGATCTTACCTTGACGCTTAACTGCACGGGTCATAGCACGACGTGCTGCTTCGATCTGACGTGCAGTCAGACGACCACGGCCAACAGCTTTCAGACCGAAGCTGCCGAAGCTAACATCCGTACCCTGCGCCAGACCGCGGTTACGGCCTTTGTGCATTTTACGGAATTTTGTACGCTTTGGTTGTAACATCAGCGACGCTCCTTATTTACGGCCTTTACGCTGCTGCTTTTTAGGCTGAGCAGCCGGTTTTTCCGGTTGTTCAACAGCAGCCATACCACCCAGGATCTCGCCTTTGAAGATCCACACTTTAACGCCGATTACACCGTAAGTGGTGTGCGCTTCAGAGGTGTTGTAGTCGATGTCAGCACGCAGAGTGTGCAGCGGTACGCGACCTTCGCGGTACCATTCGGTACGTGCGATTTCCGCGCCGCCCAGACGGCCGCTAACTTCAACTTTAATACCTTTAGCGCCCAGACGCATTGCGTTCTGTACAGCACGCTTCATAGCACGACGGAACATAACACGACGTTCCAGCTGAGAAGTGATGCTGTCAGCAACCAGTTTTGCGTCCAGTTCAGGCTTACGAACTTCGGCGATGTTGATCTGTGCAGGAACGCCAGCGATGTCCGCTACGACCTTACGCAGTTTTTCTACGTCTTCACCTTTTTTACCGATAACGATACCCGGGCGAGCAGTGTGAATGGTTACACGAATGCTCTTAGCCGGACGCTCGATAACGATACGAGATACGGACGCTTTAGCCAGTTCCTTTGTCAGGTACTGACGTACTTTAAAATCGCTGTCCAGGTTGTCAGCGAATTCTTTGGTGTTCGCAAACCAGGTAGAGTTCCATGGTTTTACAATACCCAGGCGAATACCATTAGGATGTACTTTCTGACCCATTGCTAGTCTCCAGAGTCTCAGCGATCGGACACAACCACAGTGATGTGGCTGGTGCGCTTCAGGATGCGATCTGCACGACCTTTTGCACGCGGCATAATGCGCTTCATGCTCGGGCCTTCGTCTACGAAAATTTTCGTAACTTTCAGATCGTCAATGTCAGCGCCATCGTTGTGTTCAGCGTTAGCAATGGCAGATTCCAGAACTTTCTTGACCAGTACAGCCGCTTTCTTGTTGGTGTAGGTCAAAATATCCAGAGCCTGCGACACTTTCTTACCGCGAATCAGGTCAGCAACAAGGCGAACCTTCTGAGCAGAAGAACGAGCATGGCGATGTTTAGCGATAGTTTCCATCTCTTCCTCCTACCTTATTTCTTTTTCGCTTTTTTATCAGCAGCGTGGCCGCGATAAGTACGAGTCGGTGCGAATTCACCCAGTTTGTGGCCGACCATTTCGTCGGTTACAAATACCGGAACGTGCTGACGACCATTATGGACAGCGATGGTCAAACCGATCATGTTAGGAAAGATCGTTGAACGACGGGACCAAGTGCGCAGGGGCTTCTTGTCTCCGCTTTCCACCGCTTTCTCTACCTTCTTCAGCAAGTGCAGGTCAATAAAAGGACCTTTCTTGAGAGAACGTGGCATGGCTTATCCTCTAAAATTATTTGCTACGGCGACGTACGATGAATTTATCAGTACGCTTGTTGCTGCGGGTCTTCTTACCTTTGGTCTGAACGCCCCACGGAGTTACCGGGTGCTTACCAAAGTTACGACCTTCACCACCACCATGTGGGTGGTCTACCGGGTTCATCGCGGTACCGCGAACGGTCGGACGAACACCACGCCAGCGTGCAGCACCTGCTTTACCCAGAACGCGCAGCATATGCTCAGCATTGCCAACTTCGCCCAGAGTTGCACGGCAGTCTGCTTCTACTTTACGCATTTCACCAGAACGCAGACGCAGGGTGACATAAGCACCATCACGAGCAACGATCTGAACGTAAGTACCAGCGGAACGTGCCAGCTGACCGCCTTTACCTGGTTTCATTTCTACGTTGTGAACAGTAGAACCAACCGGGATGTTGCGCATCGGCAGGGTGTTACCTGGTTTGATTGCAGCATCAACGCCAGACTGAATCTGGTCGCCAGCTTTCAGGCCTTTAGGGGCCAGGATGTAACGGCGTTCACCGTCTTTGTACAGAACCAGCGCGATGTTCGCGGAACGGTTCGGATCGTACTCAAGACGTTCAACAACTGCCGGGATACCGTCTTTGTTGCGTTTGAAGTCAACAATACGGTAAGCCTGCTTGTGGCCACCACCGATATGACGAGTGGTGATACGGCCATTGTTGTTACGACCACCGGATTTGCTGTTTTTTTCCAGCAACGGAGCAAAAGGTTTGCCCTTGTGCAGCTCAGGGTTAACCACTTTAACAACGTGGCGACGACCCGGAGATGTCGGTTTACATTTAACAACTGCCATTGTATTACTCCTCCGACTTACTCAGCGCCGCCAACGAAGTCCAGATTCTGGCCTTCTTTCAGGGTGACGTAAGCTTTTTTCCAGTCGCTACGACGACCGATACGCTGTCCGTGACGTTTAACTTTCCCTTTAACTACCAGGGTGTTAACGACTTCGACTTCGACTTCAAACAGTTTCTGCACAGCAGCTTTGATTTCTGCTTTGGTCGCGTCTTTAGCAACTTTGAGTACGATGGTGTTGGATTTTTCCATCGCAGTAGACGCTTTTTCAGAAACGTGCGGTGCACGCAGCACCTTCAGCAGACGTTCTTCACGAATCATGCCAGCATCTCCTCAACTTGCTTAACAGCATCAGCAGTCATTACGACTTTGTCGAAGGCGATCAGGCTAACCGGGTCGATACCAGTTGCATCGCGTACGTCAACCTTGTGCAGGTTGCGCGCAGCCAGGAACAGGTTCTCGTCCAGCTCACCGGTGATGATCAGCACATCTTCCAGAGCCATGTCTTTCAGTTTCTGTGCCAGCAGCTTGGTTTTCGGTGCTTCTACAGAGAACTTCTCGACAACGATCAGACGATCCTGACGTACCAGTTCGGACAGGATGCTTTTCAGCGCGCCGCGGTACATCTTCTTGTTAACTTTTTGACTGTGGTCCTGCGGACGAGCAGCGAAGGTCACGCCACCAGAACGCCAAATCGGGCTCTTGATAGAACCAGAACGCGCACGGCCGGTGCCTTTCTGGCGCCACGGTTTTTTACCGGAACCAGTTACTTCAGCACGAGTCTTCTGAGCACGAGTACCCTGACGAGCACCGGCTGCATAAGCAACAACAACCTGGTGAACCAGCGCTTCGTTGAAATCACGACCGAAGGTAGTTTCGGAAACAGTCAGCGCGCTCTGCGCGTCTTTCAATACTAATTCCATTGCTATCTCCTTACGCCTTCACAGCTGGTTTAACGATCAGGTCGCTACCGGTTGCACCCGGGACAGCACCTTTAACCAGCAGCAGGTTGCGCTCAGCGTCAACGCGTACTACGTCAAGGCTCTGAACGGTTACACGTTCGTTACCCATCTGACCTGCCATTTTCTTGCCTTTGAACACTTTGCCCGGAGTCTGGTTCTGACCGATAGAACCCGGAACGCGGTGAGACAAGGAGTTACCGTGGGTTGCGTCCTGGGTACGGAAGTTCCAGCGCTTAACGGTACCTGCGAAACCTTTACCTTTAGAGGTGCCAGTTACGTCAACTTTTTTAACGTCAGCAAACAGTTCAACGCTAATGCTCTGACCTACAGTGAACTCTTCGCCTTCAGCCAGGCGGAATTCCCACAGACCACGGCCAGCTTCTACGCCAGCTTTAGCGAAGTGGCCAGCTTCAGGCTTGGTCACACGGTTAGCTTTTTTAGCACCGGTGGTTACCTGAATAGCACGGTAGCCATCGTTAGCCAGGTCTTTAACCTGAGTAACGCGGTTTGCTTCAACTTCGATTACGGTTACTGGGATAGAAACGCCGTCTTCTGTGAAGATACGGGTCATACCCACTTTTTTACCGACTAAACCAATCATTGTTTCAACCTCTCAATCGCTCAATGACCTGATTAACCCAGGCTGATCTGCACGTCTACACCGGCAGCCAGATCCAGACGCATCAGAGCATCAACGGTTTTCTCGGTTGGCTCAACGATGTCAACCAGACGCAAGTGAGTACGGATTTCGTACTGATCGCGCGCGTCTTTGTTGACGTGCGGAGAGATCAGAACAGTGAAGCGCTCTTTGCGTGTCGGCAGCGGGATCGGACCACGGACCTGCGCACCAGTGCGCTTGGCAGTCTCGACGATTTCCGCGGTTGCTTGATCGATCAGACGATGATCAAACGCTTTCAGGCGGATACGGATTCTTTGGTTCTGCATGAGACCAGAGCTCCAATTATTTTATAAACGAAAATGATTACTCCTCAGACCCATTACGATTGATGGGAGAGTGTAACCGTTCTTACGTAGCCCCCCGATTGGGAGCATTGTTAGGTAGCCAAATTCGGCTAACTGAGGTTCAGATTGAACCTGCTGTCAACTACGACAAGCCCGCGCATTATACGCAAATCTGAGATTGACGCAAGCATCGGGTAGAAATTAATCGCAACGCACAGATTGCGAGCTGCATTCCACGAAATTTGTAAGGTCGTGAAGATAGCGTTTTTCACCGGAACCTGGTTAACAAACCAGCGATTTCTCTGTTGCTGAGTATCCGGAGTTATTCGATGGTGATACTCCAATTACAGAGGATGTTTTATGGTCGCTACCCTTCCCTTTCTGATTTTGTACGTTTGCTTATCAGTCCTGCTGTTTTTCTGGGATGCAAAGCATGGCTTGTTACCTGACAGGTTTACCTGCCCGTTACTCTGGTCAGGTCTTTTGTTCTATCAGTTTTGTCATCCTGACGGTTTAGCCGATGCGTTATGGGGGGCGATTATTGGTTACGGCACATTCGCTGTCATTTACTGGGGATATCGCATACTGCGTCATAAAGAAGGATTAGGCTATGGTGATGTGAAGTTTCTCGCCGCCCTTGGCGCCTGGCATACATGGGCCTTCTTGCCACGGCTGGTTTTCCTTGCCGCCTCATTCGCTTGCGGAGCCGTAGTTATTGGTCTGCTCATGAGAGGAAAAGAATCATTAAAAAACCCGCTGCCTTTTGGGCCATTTCTGGCAGCTGCGGGTTTCATTGTAGGCTGGGATAGTCTGCTGCCAAGCTATTAATCTTTAACTTTAATTTGTGATTGCAGATAATTTTGCAGGCCGATTTTACCGATGAGATCCAGTTCAGTTTCGAGCCAGTCGATATGACCTTCTTCATCAGCAAGAATCTCGATCATCATATCGCGGCTAACATAGTCATGAACGCTGTCGGCATAAGCGATAGCCTCACGAAGATCCTTCGCACCTTCCAGCTCTAATCGCAGGTCGGATTGCAGCATCTCTTCGACATCTTCACCGATCCCTAGCTTGCCTAAATCCTGTAAGTTAGGGATCCCTTCTAAGAACAAAATACGCTCGATATATTTATCGGCGTGCTTCATCTCATCGATAGATTCATGGTATTCGACATCATTAAGGCGCATCAGGCCCCAGTTTTTAAACATACGGGCATGAAGAAAATACTGATTGATCGCGACAAGCTCATTTCCCAATAGTTTATTGAGATAATTTATGATTTTAACATCACCTTTCATTTTATAGTCCCTCCGCTTCCACTATTAGAGCGTAGATGGGGCTAGCGGGATGTCAAAAAATAAGCGTGAGCTTCAGGCAATCTCTTTAAATTCTGGCATCTGCATCAACTCGTCCTGCATCACTTCGCGCGCGGCGCGAATGCACTTACCACATTGATTTCCCACAGGAATAAACTTGCGTAATTGTTGGAAAGACTGAGGATGAAACTGACGAACTGCCTGGCGAATTTTTTTGTCACTTACACCATTACACAAACAAACGTACATGATTACTCCCGTTCAAATTCTGCGCAAAGTGTAAATGAGAATAGTTATGATTACAATAGCACAGTTTTATTTGCGCCACAGTTCAGCGAGCGAAATTACGACTAAATATTTCGAACTCAAATTACGGGCAGCAAAAAGGGCGCCTAAGCGCCCTTTTTAATTCGAAACTAATTAACGCGTAATTAGCTCAGAACTTTAGCAACAACGCCCGCACCAACGGTACGGCCGCCTTCACGGATTGCGAAA
>NZ_VATQ01000056.1:0-17197 GCF_005781135.1 Escherichia sp. E3659
GCCACTCATCAGAGTTGAAACCGCCACCGGTGAACTGGCCAGAACGCAGCGCCGCAGCCTGGCGGATGCCCTTCAGCAGTCCGGCGGCGAAGACGGTGGCAGTGTGGTGTTCCCGCCGGTGCTGGTGCAGATGCTCGACCGGCTGGAAAGTGAAATCCTGGCTGACCGGGTGAGTGAGGAAAGCCGCCGCTGGCTGGCATCGTGCGGCCTGACGGTGGAGCAGATGCAAAACCAGATGGACCCGGTGTACACGCCGACGCGAAAAATCCACCTGTACCACTGCGACCATCGCGGCCTGCCGCTGGCCCTTATCAGCACGGAAGGGACAACAGCGTGGTACGCAGAATACGATGAATGGGGTAACCAGCTGAATGAAGAGAACCCGCATCAGCTGCAGCAGCTCATCCGCCTGCCGGGCCAGCAGTATGATGAGGAGTCCGGCCTGTATTACAACCGCCACCGCTATTATGACCCGCTGCAGGGGCGGTATATCACTCAGGATCCGATTGGGCTGAAGGGGGGATGGAATTTTTATCAGTATCCGTTGAATCCGATCTCAAATATAGATCCATTAGGATTAGAAACACTAAAATGCATTAAGCCACTGCATTCAATGGGCGGAACTGGTGAAAGAAGCGGTCCAGATATATGGGGGAATCCGTTCTATCATCAATATCTTTGTGTCCCAGATGGTAAAGGGGACTATACTTGTGGTGGCCAAGACCAACGGGGAGAATCAAAAGGAGATGGTCTATGGGGGCCAGGTAAAGCAAGTAATGACACAAAAGAAGCTGCTGGCCGTTGTGACCTCGTTGAAACCGATAATAGTTGTGTGGAGAACTGTTTAAAAGGGAAGTTTAAAGAGGTAAGGCCGCGTTATTCTGTATTGCCTGATATATTCACATCTATAAATTTAGGGCTATTTAAAAACTGCCAAGACTGGTCTAATGATGCTTTAGAAACATGTAAGATGAAGTGCTCCGGAAATAACATTGGACGCTTTATTAGATTTATATTCACCGGAGTGATGTAATGAAATGTATTATTTTTTCATTCAGAGCTATATGGCTGGCGTTATCACTTTTAATGCTATTCTTTTCCATGCATAGACTTTCACTATTAGACTCCACTCGTGATGTGAGTGAGTTAATTAGTCTCATGTCTTATGGAATGATGGTAATATGTTTTCCAACAGGCATAGTATTCTTTATTGCTCTAATATTTATAGGGAGTGTTTCAGACGTTATTGGCGTAAGAATTGATAGTAAGTATATTATGGCGATAATAATATGGCTTTATTTTCTGTCAGGAGGGTATATTCAATGGTTTGTATTAAGTAACCGCATTATAAACAAATAAATTAAGTTAATTGCTCTTATTATTATATGTAACCTGGACATTGATATCCCGTATGCAACAGACCCGGCAGGTAACCGCCTGCCCGACCCGGAGCTGCACCCGGACAGCACCCTCAGCATGTGGCCGGATAACCGTATCGCCCGTGACGCGCACTATCTTTACCGGTATGACCGTCACGGCAGGCTGACGGAGAAAACCGACCTCATCCCGGAAGGGGTTATCCGCACGGATGATGAGCGGACTCACCGGTACCATTACGACAGCCAGCACCGGCTGGTGCACTACACGCGGACACAATATGCAGAGCCGCTGGTCGAAAGTCGCTATCTTTACGACCCGCTGGGCCGCAGGGTGGCAAAACGGGTGTGGCGGCGTGCACGGGACCTGACGGGCTGGATGTCGCTGTCACGGAAACCGGAAGAGACCTGGTACGGCAGGAACGGCGACCGGCTGACCACGATACAGAACGACAGAACCCGCATCCAGACGATTTATCAGCCGGGGAGCTTCACGCCACTCATCAGAGTTGAAACTGCCACCGGTGAACTGGCGAAAACGCAGCGCCGCAGCCTGGCGGATGCCCTTCAGCAGTCCGGCGGTGAAGACGGTGGCAGTGTGGTGTTCCCGCCGGTGCTGGTGCAGATGCTCGACCGGCTGGAAAGTGAAATCCGGGCTGACCGGGTGAGTGAGGAAAGCCGCCGCTGGCTGGCATCGTGCGGCCTGACGGTGGCGCAGATGAAAAACCAGATGGACCCGGTGTACACGCCGGCGCGAAAAATTCACCTGTACCACTGCGACCATCGCGGCCTGCCGCTGGCGCTTATCAGCGCGGAAGGGGCTACAGAATGGTGCGCAGAATACGATGAATGGGGCAACCTGCTGAATGAAGAGAACCCGCACCAGCTGCAGCAGCTTATCCGCCTGCCGGGGCAGCAGTATGATGAGGAGTCCGGCCTGTATTACAACCGCCACCGCTATTATGACCCGCTGCAGGGGCGATATATCACTCAGGATCCGATTGGACTGAAGGGGGGATGGAATTTTTATCAGTATCCGTTGAATCCGGTTCAGTATATAGACCCTTTGGGATTAGATCTATTATCATTACCTTCTGCCAGACAAAAACCTGTAAGTCAATCCTGTACTATTGATCCTATAACACAACAACCTGTTGGTAGGTTTATAGGTGATTCTAAAGGCAATATTATGGTTGAACCGGTAGGTGGCAGAACAATCCCGTATCCCCCCAGTAATCCAGGAAGTGCAGATACTCACACTCTTTATCAGAATAATTCAAATGCTTATAGGCTTAATCCAATAGGGCATGCAAACAATTCAACACCACATGCACATTTACCAGGAACAGGTAGCGGTATGAAAGGCCAAGGTCCATCCCTTGATGTTAATGGTCGCGTTGTACCATGGAATAGTAGTGCCGCACATATCGGTATTAGATCACTCGGTACACTAAGCTTTTTTAGTTCTGTTTTACATATGTTTACACTTAGATCATGTAGAGAGGGAACGTTTGGACAATGTTATTATGCTATGTATGTTGAAATGTCAACGGGAAGCAATCAAGATGAGGCTGATATAATGTGCGGAATGCCTGAGTATTTTTAGAATAGGGGGGTAATATGTTTGATAGAATATATCTTGGTGATCGAGCAATAAAAAAAATTGAATTTGATTTATGGAGTAAACAAATTAGAATTCAGGTTAATTTAATCTCAAGGATAGCCTATGGTACAACAGAATGGAATTTTTATGATAATGAAGACTTAGAAGATGGTTATTTGGTATTTTCAGATGTTAGTTTCTTCAATATAACTCCTAATGGCTCTATTCCAGATGATTATATAATTTCAATAATTACAGATAATGTCAATGTTGAATATTTTGAATCAACTATAGTTGCAGTTGGACAAATTCCAAATACAAATTCTGGAGACATTGATAATATTGGTGAGTGTCAAATTTTCATCAGGTATAAACACAGCTGGATTGAGAATAAATTCAAAGAAAAAATAATTGAATAACCATGTTATGTATAGACATTTTAGATGGAACGAACCAGAGGAAGGCATGCCTCCGACTTGGGTTATATGGGCACGGAGTTTTAGTGTAGTGAACTCAACGACGCAAACCGGATAACCTGTCGCTGGCGCTTATCAGCACGGAAGGGGCAACAGAATGGTACGCTGAATACGATGAATGGGGCAACCTGCTGAGTGAGGATAACCCGCATCAGCTGCAGCAGTTTATCCGGCTGCCGGGGCAGCAGTATGATGGGGAGTCCGGCCTGTATTACAACCGCCACCGCTATTATGATCTGCTGGAGGGGAGGTATATCACTCAGGATCAGATTGGGCTGAAGGGGGGATGGAGTTTTTATCAGTATCCGTTGAATCCGATCTCAGAGATAGACCCACAAGGGTTAAATCCGTTAATTCTTGGTGTTGTAGCACTGATGAGTTGCGGTTTGTTTTCATCAGGTGGTGTTATCCAAAGTGGGCAACAACGCAGAGATCAATATGGCCGTAAAGTTAATCCAGAAGCCGACAAATTAACAGATGAACATAAGTCAGGTGTAAATCCTGGAGGTAACTGTAGTCCCCAGAACCTGAGTGACTTACAAAATGAAAAAAACAGATTATGTAACCAGTCTAGAGCTTGCGCTCCTCAGATGCTGAGAAAAGAAATATTGAGACGGTACGAGATGAATTTGGCATGCGCTTCGGTCAGAAAGCAGATTAATAATCAGTGCTTTGGTGGTGGAGATAAGGCCCATATGGAAGAAGAGAATAAAGCATATAAGACAGCAGCTGATTGCAGTGGATTAATAAAATGAAAAAAATAATTTTCTCTAACGAGAGTGCAGTCTATGATGAACTTATGATTCATTTCCCATGCCAGCCATTACCTCATATTTCAAATGATATTACAGGGCTGGAGGAACTTGATATTGTATATAATTTTTTCCAAAAGAAACAATGGAATGAAATAGCCAACAATTTAAAAATAAAGGATGACTCTTATGCTTTAGAGTTAGGAATTACATTCCTCCCTGAGAAAGTATTCTGCTATTACATCCCTCTGTATATTTATGCCTCGTTGTTTAATAAGAATGATTTTTGGGTTTTTGAATCCGATTTTATTCAACAATATTTATGTCCTGAGTATCGGGATCACGATGATTTTTTGAATTTTGTTTTTAATTTTTCAGATATACAACTATCTATTATTGCACAATTTATGTCTTATGAATCAGACGCTGGATTCTTTTATGCAAGTAAAGCTTGTATGGATTTTTGGGAAGATTATTCACCTCTATTACATAAGAAAATTTAATCGTAAAAGGTATAAATAGTTTAATAAAAAAGTTGTCTAATTGTTGGAGTAGATGAAAAGTAAGATGACGTTGGCATATAGATCACTGCGAATAATCCACCTGTACCACTGCGACTATCGCGGCCTGTCGCTGGCCCTTATCAGCACGGAAGGGGCAACAGCGTGGTACGCAGAATACGATGAATGGGGCAACCTGCTGAATGAAGAGAACCCGCAACAGCTGCAGCAGCTCATCCGCCTGCCGGGTCAGCAGTATGATGATGAGTCCGGCCTGTATTACAACCGCCACCGCTATTATGACCCGTTGCAGGGGCGGTATATCACTCAGGATCCGATTGGGCTGAAGGGGGGATGGAATTTTTATCAGTATCCGTTGAATCCGACGACAACGGTTGATCCTCTTGGATTAAAATTTAACGTAGAAGGCGACCGGTCAGCTTTTGATTCTGCAATTGAATATTTGAAACAAGATGACGAGATGGAAAAAATAATTACGGCCCTTGAAAAGGATAAACGCACTATAGTAGTTAGTTGTAATAGTAATTATGATAACTCATTTATACGATGGTCAATGAGAATACACTGGGATCCCAAAGCCGCTCTATTGTGTACGGGAGTACAGAAAGATGGTAATTTTGATTTTAAAAATGACAATCTTGAGCCTGCAGTAGCATTAGGTCATGAAATAGCCCATGCAGCGGCTTATTTAAATGAAGAATATAGTGTCTATATGAAGCGATTAAATACACCTGATCCTATATATGATAACGCAGAGGAAAGAAGAGTAATAACAGGTATTGAGAAACATGTTGCACAAACATTAAAACAATGCGTTAGAAAAAACCACGGAGGAATAATTTACCATGTACCTTAACAATATACGGTGTAGTAGATATATTTGGTAAAGAGATCACCCCATCGAACCTGAATAAATGAAAATAGTTATATTTTATGAGTTTCTATCATCATTGAACAATCAGCACATAAGATAACTTCACCAAAAGCAGTTTAAACGATGGTAAGTTGTAGAAGTGGAAAAATTCGTCGGCATAGTTATTTTTTGTGACAAAATATTATGAAAAAATTATTTATGTTTTTAGCTTTGTTTTTATATATTAGTATGTTACGCGCAGAGGACGTAAAGAAAATCAGCACGTTATGCGATATAAACAATATAAGTAAAATGGAGATCATTTATTATCCTTCGTATATATTAACAAATACTGCAATGAATGAAATTCAGTTGAAAGACCGCTACGTTTATAAAATTGAGATTAATAACATACAAGAAAACCCTTTTCATAAGGAAATCGTTAAAATGCTTAATATTAATTATTTTAAGATGGACAATGATAATGATATAAGATGGGGGATTCATATAGTATCTAACAGTGAAAGAGTTTGTCAGTTATATTTTGACTCATTTGGTTCCTGTGGTAAATTGAATAGTATTAAAGTATGCTTTGAAAAAAACCATATTATAAAGTGGGTTAGCCATAATATACCATTGTTTATAAAATATGACGCACCATAACAGTGAATAAAATATTGGCAAAAAATCGAATGATATTCTACTCCTGATTATTTGTGTCATTATTTCCAGTGCCGAAGGTTGAGAGGATCTTGAAAATTATGACGAGACGTATCGCTATTTTCTGAAGCGATATGGTGATTACGAGAATGGAATTCCCATTTACGATATTATTACCAGGGTTGTGTACTGTATCAGTCCTGCAAAATTTCACGAATGCTTTATTAACTGGATGCGTGACTGCCATTCCTCAGATGATAAAGACGTCATCGCAATTGATGGAAAAACGCTCCGGTACTCTTATGACAAGCGTCGCCGCAAGGGAGCGATTCACGTTATTAGTGCTTTCTCAACAATGCACAGTCTGGTCATCGGACAGATCAAGACGGATGAGAAATCTAATGAGATTACAGCCATCCCTGAACTTCTTAACATGTTGGATATTAAAGGAAAAATCATCACAACTGATGCGATGGGGTGCCCAAAAGATATTGCAGAGAAGATACAAAAACAGGGAGGTGATTATTTATTCGCTGTAAAAGGAAACCAGGGGCGGCTAAATAAAGCCTTTGAGGAAAAATTTCCACTGAAAGAATTAAATAATCCAAAGCATGACAGTTACGCAATTAGTGAAAAGAGTCACGGCAGAGAAGAGATCCGTCTTCATATTGTTTGCGATGTCCCTGATGAACTTATTGATTTCACGTTTGAATGGAAAGGGCTGAAGAAATTATGCGTGGCAGTCTCCTTTCGGTCAATAATCGCAGAACAAAAGAAAGAGGCAGAAATGACGGTCAGATATTATATCAGTTCTGCTGATTTAACCGCAGAGAAGTTCGCCACAGCGATCCGAAATCACTGGCACGTGGAGAATAAGTTGCACTGGCACCTGGATGTGGTAATGAATGAAGACGACTGCAAAATAAAAAGAGGAAATGCAGCAGAATTATTTTCAGGGATACGGCACATCGCTATTAATATTTTGACGAAAGATAAGGTATTCAAGGCAGGGGTAAAACGTAAGATTCGAAAAGCAGCCATGGACAGAAACTACATGGTGTCAGTCCTTGCAGGGAGCGGGCGTTCGTAATCTTGCCCTGGTGATTGTGCCCAGCCCCTCTCCCCTCAATGATCCAAATAAAGATAATGCATCCAGCTGGTCATTCTTAGCAGTACCTTCCGCATCACCGAAACATGGCTGAAATGGTCGGAGTAAACTGCCACCTGGGCGTAGATGCCGTCGGGTAAGGCATCGATATCATCGTTAGGGTCCAGTTCAATGGTCCCCAGCACACCGTCCGTGCCGGGCACGACCGTTAATGATTGCAATACCCCCTGCGCCTGATAAGAACCGCCTGGCACGACAGGTAAAATACTGGTCAGTTTGCCGTGGAACACCTGCCCAGGTAGCGCGTTAAACACTACTTCCGCATCATCGCCGGGTTTCAGACGTAACAGCGAGTTTTGCCGAAATTGGGCGACAATTTGCCGTTTTTGCTCGGGGATGAAGACCATCACCGGACGCAGCGGCAAGGCAGCTGCGTATGTACCTGGGCGGATCAGTACCTGAGTAACGTAGCCGTTGCTCGGCGCGCGAATGACAGTCTGCTCAAGATTATATTTTGCTTCAGTAAGTTGCGCTCTTAAGCTCACAATCTGCGATTGCTCGCCGTTAACCATGCTGTCGAGCTGGCTCTGGATCTGTGCCTGCTCCGCCACCGAGCCTTTCACTAACGCATCCTGCGCGAGAAAATTCTGCCGCGCATCGTCGATATCACGTTCCGAGAACGGATTCACTGCCGCCTGGCTGCCTTTCAGGTAGCGTTGATAATTTTTAAACAGCCGATCGCGCTCCGCTGAAACCTGAGTGGTGTTAGCCTGCGCTTCAGTGAGCTGCGCCCGCAGCGTTTTGATGTTATGCGTCGCCGTCATCAGATCAGCCTGAAGTCTGTCTACTCGCGCCTGGTAACGTACCGGGTCGAGCTTAAAAAGCACCTCGCCCTTCTGAATAAGCTGATTATTTTTATCGGTGACTTCAGTCACGATCCCCGTCACCTGTGGCGTAATGGGGATAGCTATCACTGCCTTTTGCGCGGTAAAAGTGTAAGGATGGTTGTAGTTCATCAACAAAATCAGACCACTCACCAGAAATACGCCACCCAGCGCCGCCGTCGCCAACGTCCACTGATTCACCGGAATGCGGAAGATTTTAAAGACCGCCCACGCCAGCGCCACGTAAGTTAAGACAATCAACAGATCCATGATTAGATCTCCGGAAACGTGGAGTAGTCAGGTTTTTTCTCGGCGGCGAGTTGATGTTCCAGCCGGGAGATACGGTCAGAAAGCGCAGCGATGTCCGGATCAGGCGCCCTCTCTTGCGGCGTAGTATGCGACTGCATGCCCCAGCCGCGCTCTGGCTGGTAGAGCGTCGCCCAGATCCACAGGAACGGCCAGATAACGTGCAGAGTAAACAGGCTCACCCAGCCCGCCGTATGAATAGCGTCGGCATGGGGATGGTTGCGCTTTTTGGCAATCAGATAAGGGATGTCATGTATCGCGATGATTCCATAAAAAATCACCAGAAAGACGAAGATCAGCACTCCCAACGCGAAGTAGTTTAGAAACATATCTGCCTCGGATTCACGTTTATCAGTGTTGTTTTTGGCTGGCAGCCAGAGGGGAGTCAGGCTGATTATTTGACAATAATCCGGGTTTGCGATTCTCGCCATAACACCGAAGAATAATTTTTAGATGTGATGAGTTGCTTAGTTACATAACGAATTTATGACTAAGGAATAACATGCTGTAGATCACATCAGGTAAACGCCGTAAGAAAATATCTTGTGATTTAGATCACAAAGATTCAACAAACCGTCAAAACAAAAATGTGACGTTACTCACATTTAAATGCCATTTTTAGCGAAAATCGCCGTCTTGTTGCTTTTTTACACAAGCGTTTTGTGATGAACATCACGTCAATTACCTCTCTACCCCCTATATTTATGTGACTGACATCACACAAAAGGCCATCAACTGGACAGTTAACCGATTCAGTGCCAGATTTCGCAGTATCTACAAGGTCCGGCTACCTCTGCCGCCACATTAACAAAAAACCTCGGGCTTCCAGCCTGCGCGACAGCAAACATAAGAAGGGGTGTTTTTATGTCATCCGATATTAAGATCAAAGTGCAAAGCTTTGGTCGTTTCCTCAGCAACATGGTGATGCCGAATATCGGCGCGTTTATCGCGTGGGGTATCATCACCGCGTTATTTATTCCAACAGGGTGGTTACCGAACGAAACGCTGGCGAAGCTGGTCGGGCCGATGATCACCTATCTCCTGCCGCTGCTGATCGGTTATACCGGTGGTAAGTTGGTAGGCGGCGAACGTGGCGGCGTAGTCGGTGCCATCACCACCATGGGCGTTATCGTCGGCGCAGATATGCCGATGTTCCTCGGTTCTATGATTGCAGGTCCGCTGGGTGGCTGGTGCATTAAGCATTTCGACCGCTGGGTAGACGGTAAAATCAAATCCGGTTTTGAGATGCTGGTGAACAACTTCTCTGCCGGTATCATGGGGATGATCCTCGCTATTCTGGCATTCATGGGGATTGGTCCGCTGGTTGAAGCCCTGTCCAAAATGCTGGCTGCGGGCGTTAACTTCATGGTTGTCCATGACATGCTGCCGCTGGCGTCCATCTTTGTTGAGCCAGCGAAAATCCTGTTCCTCAACAACGCCATTAACCACGGTATCTTCTCGCCGTTGGGTATTCAGCAGTCCCATGAGATGGGCAAATCCATCTTCTTCCTGATTGAAGCTAACCCAGGTCCAGGTATGGGCGTGCTGCTGGCGTACATGTTCTTCGGTCGTGGTAGCGCTAAACAGTCTGCGGGCGGTGCGGCAATCATCCACTTCCTGGGTGGTATCCACGAAATTTACTTCCCGTATGTGTTGATGAATCCGCGTCTGATTCTGGCCGTTATCCTCGGCGGTATGACTGGCGTGTTCACGCTGACTATTCTGGGCGGTGGTCTGGTTTCTCCGGCATCTCCGGGTTCTATCCTCGCGGTACTGGCAATGACGCCAAAAGGTGCTTACTTCGCTAACATCGCGGGTGTGTGTGCGGCGATGGCAGTGTCCTTCGTTGTCTCTGCTATTTTGCTGAAAACCAGCAAAGTAAAAGAAGAAGATGATATTGAAGCTGCAGCACGTCGCGTTCAGGAAATGAAAGCTGAGTCTAAAGGCGCGTCTCCGCTGTCTGCTGGCGATGTGACTAACGACCTGAGCCACGTACGTAAAATCATCGTTGCCTGTGACGCCGGTATGGGTTCCAGTGCGATGGGCGCAGGTGTGCTGCGTAAGAAAATTCAGGATGCGGGTCTGTCGCAGATTTCAGTTACCAACAGCGCGATCAACAACCTGCCGCCGGATGTGGACCTGGTCATCACTCACCGTGATCTGACCGAACGCGCTATGCGCCAGGTTCCGCAGGCACAGCATATTTCGCTGACTAACTTCCTCGATAGCGGCCTGTACACCAGCCTGACTGAACGTCTGGTTGCTGCCCAGCGTCATACTGAAAACGAAGAGAAAGTAAAAGACAGCCTGAAAGACAGCTTTGACGATTCCAGCGCCAACCTGTTTAAGCTCGGTGCAGAGAACATCTTCCTCGGTCGCAAAGCGGCCACCAAAGAAGAAGCGATTCGTTTTGCTGGCGAGCAGCTGGTGAAAGGCGGTTATGTTGAGCCGGAATACGTACAGGCGATGCTGGATCGTGAAAAACTGACCCCGACTTATCTGGGTGAGTCTATCGCCGTGCCGCACGGTACGGTTGAAGCGAAAGATCGCGTGCTGAAAACGGGCGTGGTGTTCTGCCAGTATCCGGAAGGCGTGCGCTTCGGTGAAGAAGAAGATGACATTGCCCGCCTGGTGATTGGTATTGCAGCCCGTAACAACGAGCACATTCAGGTTATCACCAGCCTGACCAACGCACTGGATGATGAGTCTGTCATCGAGCGTCTGGCACACACTACCAGCGTGGATGAAGTGCTGGAACTGCTGGCAGGTCGTAAGTAACCCAATCCCACCCTCTCCACATGGAGACGGTGGGGCTGATTGCCTGATGCGCTTCGCTTATCAGGCCTACAAAACAAAGCACAGTTTGTTGAATTTGCACGTTCTTGTAGGCCGGATAAGGCGTTTACGCCGCATCCGGCGCTGCCCCTCTCCACATGGAGAAGGTAGGCTGATTGCCTGATGCGCTTCGCTTATCAGGCCTACAAAACAAAGCGCAGTTTGTTGAATTTGCACGTTCTTGTAGGCCGGATAAGGCGTTTACGCCGCATCCGGCGCTGCCCCTCTCCACATGGAGAGGGTTTGGGTGAGGGAAATGCCTCACCCCAGCCCTCTCGGGTAAAAACATTGATGAAGGTTAATACTATGAAAGCATTACATTTTGGCGCAGGTAATATCGGTCGTGGCTTTATCGGTAAACTGCTGGCAGACGCGGGTATCCAACTGACGTTTGCCGATGTAAATCAGGTGGTGCTTGATGCCCTGAATGCCCGTCATAGCTATCAGGTTCATGTGGTCGGCGAAACCGAGCAGGTGGATACCGTTTCCGGTGTAAATGCCGTCAGCAGCATTGGTGATGATGTCGTTGATCTGATTGCTCAGGTTGATTTAGTCACTACCGCCGTTGGCCCGGTCGTGCTGGAACGTATAGCTCCTGCCATCGCCAAAGGGCTGGTGAAACGTAAAGAACAAGGTAATGAATCCCCGCTGAACATCATCGCCTGTGAAAACATGGTACGCGGCACCACGCAGCTGAAAGGCCATGTGATGAACGCCCTGCCGGAAGACGCCAAAGCGTGGGTAGAAGAGCATGTTGGCTTTGTCGATTCCGCCGTTGACCGCATCGTACCGCCTTCCGCTTCTGCAACTAACGATCCGCTGGAAGTGACAGTCGAAACCTTCAGCGAATGGATTGTCGATAAAACCCAGTTCAAAGGCACACTGCCGAACATCCCAGGTATGGAATTAACAGACAACCTGATGGCATTTGTCGAGCGTAAACTCTTCACCCTGAACACAGGTCATGCTATAACCGCGTACCTCGGAAAACTGGCGGGCCATCAGACCATTCGTGATGCGATTCTCGACGAGAAAATCCGTGCAGTGGTAAAAGGTGCGATGGAAGAAAGCGGCGCTGTGCTGATCAAGCGCTATGGCTTTGATGCTGACAAACATGCAGCGTACATCCAGAAAATCCTCGGTCGTTTTGAAAATCCGTATCTGAAGGATGATGTGGAGCGTGTAGGGCGTCAGCCACTGCGTAAACTGAGCGCTGGCGATCGTCTGGTAAAACCGCTGTTGGGTACGCTGGAGTACGGTTTGCCGCACAAAAACCTGATTGAAGGTATCGCCGCCGCGATGCATTTCCGTAGTGAAGATGATCCGCAGGCGCAGGAACTGGCGGCACTGATTACCGAGAAAGGCCCGCAGGAAGCGCTGGCGCAAATTTCCGGGCTTGATGCTAACAGCGAGGTAGTCGCCGAAGCAGTCACGGCTTATAACGCAAAATAATGGTAGACCAGGCGCAGAAAACCCTGCGCCTGAATAACAGATTGTCAGATATGCAGGCAACAATGGAACAAACCCAGGCCTTTGAAAACCGTGTGCTTGAGCGTCTGAATGCTGGCAAAACCGTGCGAAGCTTTTTGATCACCGCCGTTGATCTCCTGACCGAGGCGGTGAATCTTCTGGTGCTTCAGGTATTCCGCAAAGACGATTACGCGGTGAAGTATGCTGTAGAACCGTTACTCGACGGCGATGGTCCGCTGGGCGACCTTTCCGTGCGCTTAAAGCTGATTTATGGGCTTGGCGTGATTAGCCGCAACGAATATGAAGATGCGGAACTCTTGATGGCGCTGCGTGAAGAGCTAAATCACGACGGTAACGAATACGCCTTTACCGATGATGAAATTATTGGGCCATTTGGCGAGCTGCACTGCGTGGCGGCGATCCCACCGCCGCCACAATTTGAACCAACGGATTCCAGTTTGTATGCGATGCAAATTCAGCGTTACCAGCAAGCTGTGCGTTCAACAATGGTCCTTTCACTGACAGAGCTGATTTCCAAAATCAGCTTAAAAAAAGCCTTTCAAAAGTAAGCGATTACTGCTTCTCAACCTGCTTCGGCCGATAAAGCCGACGATAATACTCCAGACGTTGCAGATATAACGGCACGCTTTCCTCAGGTATACCGGACGGAATAGCGTCGCGGGGAGGAAGCTTTTTCAGATACTCCCGGAACGCCTGGCTTGATGCCATAAAATCTACGGCTTTGTCGATCAGATGCGGAACGTTTTCACCTAATTTGCCCATGATATTATCTCCGTATCACCCCGCGCTGGGAATGCGCGGCCGCCAATTTTAGTTTAGGATCCTAGTAAAGAAGGGATTAAGGAAAACGTGCTTAATCCTCTATGTTCATCCTCACCGGTAATCTTTTTCTTTTAATTTTATTACAAATCAAAATATTACATGGTTTTTGAGTATGTAAATGGTTGCAAGGAAGAACTATTACAACACCATCAGTTGTGAACAAAGCACCCCGTCGCGCATACTAGGGACTATAAATTTATCTTTATCAGAAGCCATCACATGAAAGAAGTCGAAAAAAACGAAATCAAACGTCTCAGCGATCGCCTGGACGCCATCCGCCATCAGCAAGCCGATCTGTCACTGGTTGAAGCCGCTGACAAATATGCCGAGCTGGAAAAAGAAAAAGCCACCCTGGAAGCGGAAATTGCCCGCCTGCGTGAAGTTCACAGCCAGAAACTCAGTAAAGAAGCGCAAAAACTGATGAAGATGCCGTTCCAGCGCGCGATTACTAAAAAAGAGCAAGCTGATATGGGCAAACTGAAGAAGAGCGTTCGCGGACTGGTCATTGTGCACCCGATGACCGCACTGGGCCGTGAAATGGACCTGCAAGAGATGACCGGGTTCTCTAAGACCGCGTTTTAAGTCCCATCGGTCGATATAACTAAAGTTTCCGCATTTTTATTCGCTCCTGCTGGCACAGGCAGGAGCATATTTCAAACATCGAAATCTATTAACATTATATTTTCAATTCTCTCCACCCACCTGAATAATTTTAGCAGGCTAAAATCTGAAAATATGTTGCGCAATAAAGCGTGATATATAATTGACAATTATCAATACTGGCATGAATATGCTTATATCATAACTATTTATTTATATCCTCCAATTCAAGCCACCCTTATCACCATAAAACATCCACCATACAAATATTAGAATTTGACTTTTTCTTACCTTATTCCTTTAAAAATTTGACATCAATTGATACCGATCATTAGAATCCGCGCGATTAATATCATTACTCGCAACAAACTAAAATATTTCAACATTTAATAACACATTCACAATGACGATCGATTAAAAAACATTATAAATATTTATTGCGAATGTATTTCACTTAAACAATTCACAGAACAAATGACTGTAGAGTAATTATCAACGCGTCAGGATTATGAAAAGGAATTCATCCTATGAGCCTAAAAAAAACACTATTAAGCGTGTTAATGATATCGCCACTCTGCATGTTGACAGGGTGTGACTATATTGAAAATGTGAACTCAATAGACGATCTTGCCAAACAGCAAGCATCACAAAAAAGTAAAATAGAGGCGCTCGAGAAACAACAAGAACAATATGAAAATAAAATAGAAACTCTTGAAAAACAACAAAATACAATCATAAGTGGCACCAGAGTGCTTGCTGGCGTAGTGAAAGCGGTTAAAGACAAACAGGACGAATTTGTCTTCACGGAATTTAACCCAGCACAAACACAATACTTCATTTTAAATAACGGCTCTGTCGGTTTGGCAGGTCGGGTGCTGGCTATTGATGCGGTTGAAAACGGCAGCGTTATTCGTATTTCACTAGTCAATCTATTAAGCGTTCCAGTATCAAATATTGGCTTTCATGCAACATGGGGCAATGAAAGGCCCACCGATGCCAAAGCTCTGGCTAAATGGCAACAACTACTTTTTAACACCACCTTGAACTCCACTCTGCAATTAATGCCTGGTCAATGGCAAGACATTAATCTGACGTTAAAAGGCGTTTCGCCTAATAACCTGAAGTATCTGAAGTTGTCCATCAATATGGCCAATCTCCAGTTCGACACGGTCCAACCTGCTGAAATTCGGCAGCGAAAAAGCAAAAAATAAATGCAGCTTCTGCGCTTATATCAAGGAATAGAGAGCATCAAGAATGAACAAAATTTTTAAAGTTATCTGGAATCCGGCGACGGGCAGTTACAGCGTTGCCAGCGAAACGGCGAAAAGCCGTGGCAAGAAATCCGGGCGCAGTAAGCTGTTAATTTCTGCTGTGGTTGCTGGGGGGTTGTTGTCGTCATTTGGGGCGCTGGCAAATGCCGGGAATGACACTGGTCAGGGAGCTGATTACGGCGATGGCTCAGCAGGTGACGGCTGGGTTGCAATCGGTAAAGGGGCAAAAGCAAATACCTTTATCAACACAAGTGGTGCGAGTACAGCTTTAGGTTATGAGGCTATAGCTGAAGGTGAGTATAGCTCTGCCATCGGGTCAAAAACCCATGCGATAGGTGGCGCATCAATGGCCTTTGGGGTTAGTGCAATATCAGAAGGCGATAGAAGTATCGCGCTGGGTGCATCTTCGTATTCATTCGGCCAATACTCAATGGCCCTGGGCCGTTATTCCAAGGCGATGGGGAAATGGTCTATAGCGATGGGGGATAGCTCCAAAGCGGATGGAGCAAGCGCCATTGCGCTGGGAAATGTCGCTAAAGCGGCTGGTATTATGAGCATCGGTCTCGGTGATAATGCCAATGCTTCAAAAGATTATGCTATGGCACTGGGAGCAAGTAGTGAGGCTTCTGCAGAAAACGCGATTGCAGTAGGGCGCAGCAGTCTAGCTAACGGTGCTGACAGCCTCGCTTTAGGCAGACTGTCACTTGCCAGTGCAGCGAATGCCATTGCGATGGGTGCAGAGAGCGAAGCCGCTGAAAATGCGACGGCTGTAGGTACTAACGCGAAAGCTCGAGGCAAAAACAGTCTGGCATTAGGTGCAAACAGTAATTCAACAGGTGAAGGTTCTGTTGCCCTGGGATATACAGCAACCGCCACTGGCGCAAATGCTCTTGCCTTTGGGCAAAATGCGCAAGCGTCAAACACAAACACCATTGCATTAGGCCAAAACAGCATCGCATCAACCGCAAATGCTATTGCGATCGGGACAGGTAGTGACGCGAATGGCACAAACAGTCTTGCATTGGGAAGTTTATCCTCTGCAGGGGGGAATAATTCCGTCGCGATTGGTGCAAACTCTACGGCAGGTGAAGACAACGTAGTGTCGGTAGGCTCTGGTTCAGCACAGCGTCGCATCGTCAATATGGCGGCAGGTACAATCTCAACAGACAGTAAAGAAGCCATTAACGGTTCACAGCTTTACGCCATTAGCCGGTCGGTAGCAGACAGGTTGGGAGGCGGAGCAGATGTAGCCGGTAACGGAACAATAATGGGGATGTCTTATAAACTGAAGAAAAAGAATTTCAATAACGTTGGTGAAGCACTCCAGTATCTGGACAATGAAACCCTGCACTGGGACTCATCTAATGAGGCTTTCAGTGCCAGTTATATTGTCAAAAATGCCGATGGCACGATAGCCAAGACCGTAGCAGAAAACAAAATCATCAATGTGCAAGATGGCATCATTTCAGAAACCAGTAAAGACGCGGTTAACGGCTCTCAATTATATGATCTGAAGCAAGACTCTTTGCTTTGGAATGATACAGCGAAAGCATTCAGCGCCGCGCACGGCACCGATGCCGCCAGCAAAATCACCAACGTACTGGCAGGCACAGTTTCCACCACCAGCACCGATGCCATT
>NZ_VATQ01000057.1:0-2204 GCF_005781135.1 Escherichia sp. E3659
GTTAATGGTTAGTGTGGTCGGTGTGAACTCGTGGCCCTGTTCATACGAAGACAACGTTGTTGTTCCAGCCAGCGTCAGCGTTTTTAACGCTTGCGAATAACCGTTTAAATCGAGATGGCCTTCACTGTCGACAATATAATCGGAGTTGGGACTGAAGGTATTTTCTTTACCTGCGCGTAGGCTGCCTTTGGTTATATAGGTATCACCAGCATAGTTATTCGAGCCGGATAATGTGGTTGTCCCAGAACCTACCTGGTTAACCTGGCCGTTCCCCTGGATAGGTGAGGCCAGGATAAAATCGGTACTGGAGTGATTAAAGTTTACTATCGAAGAGGAAGAAGCATCTGCGGCTCCCAAATGAATAAATGGCGTATTAATCGAACCAGCAGGCTGTTCAGCCTCACCTTGCGCACCACCAATATTTAAAACGCCTGTGGCGCCAGGTGCGAGAGTAACCCAGATAAACGAATTGGCATTGATTATTGCACCGTTATTAACGGTAAGGATACCTGTAGTATTGAAAGCAAAATCTGGGCTGAATCCACCAAGATAAACATATTCAGCATTCAATGTTGAATTTTTACCATCAACCAGAACCTCGCCATAACTATTACGATTTTTTGATGCACCACTGCCTGGATAAGCATATCCAATAGCTATCTGAGCTGATGTAGTGAGTGTACCGCCATTCGTAATACGTAAATAGCCGGTTCCCTGATCGCCAACGAGAGTAACGTTAGAGGAAACTGATGAGTTTTCCCCATCAATAACCATCAAACCTTTGGCATCACCATAATATTCACCAATCCTTAGTTCCTGCAGGCCACTTATCTTACTGCCTTCTAATACATATACGGTGCCGGAACCTTCATTTGTACCCAAATACAAGTTAGATGTAGGAGCATTAAACTGCCAGTTGGTATGGTTGGATAAAGTGAGGGAACCTTCAGAGTTATTACCTACGGTAGCATGAGCAGTAATAAATGAAAGATTATCAATGAGTAATGAGCCATTAGAGTCTTTACCTACAGTCAAAGAAGTAAAATTATTCCATCCGGAATCGTAACCTTCAGAGGCAATGATTTTTGCTTCTTCGCCATTATTAATGATAACAGTACTATTTGCATCTGTGGGGGGGGGTACGGCCAGGGATACGGGTGTGGATAATATTGTTGAAATGGCTATAGCCAGGGTTGATAAAGTATGTTTTGTTAATTTCATATCACTCACTTTCATCCTTAAATTTAAATGGCGAGATGTTTTTTATTGCACTGTTTTTCTTCCTGAAGCCTTGTAAGGCGTAAACATGCAAGTTGCTAAATAAGAATATCTGTAATGTTATACACAATAAATTTATTAAAGTGTTAGTTGTTCATTGCATTGATTGGTTTTAGTGGTTTGTAAGTGGAGTTAATGCGGTTTTTTATATCATTTAGAAAAAAAGCACATCTAATAATCCCAAGGCTTATGTAAGTGAAATAAAGAAAAGGTATTAAAATCACATTAATAGATGATTGGTGGCTTTTTGTTCAGAAAAGTAATGCGGTTTGTGTGAATTTTATATTGGATTTTTGCGGAAGCAAGAATTTGAGATTTTTATGAAAATTAATTTAAGGAACACCTGCGATAATTGTCATGAGAGTTATTAAACAACAGGAGAAATGCGGTTATTGTTGAGAAAAATACAAATATATTCCCTTTTTCTGTAGGTTTTTCCTAACCGCTGAACGACTTATTAATCAACCCTGATGATGACTGTTAGCTTCAGGGTATTGGCCTAATCACGCATCATGGCCGGGTACGACGGTACCGTAAGAGAGGCCGGATATACGAATGCAATTAACTTCCGTTACACAGATGAAAAATAACTTGCACAACGGGAGGGGATATATACGGCGTGCAAAGGGTCCATAGTGATTTCACTCATAAATAAGCTGAATTAACTTCATCATATTTATAGTAAAAATGACTGAATGCGAGCGCGATCACAAAGACCGTAGATCTAAAAAGAGAGCCACCTGTACGTGACAGGTGGCAAAGTGGCATTAAAAGAGATATTTCATGCCCAACATTCCCTGGGTATCACTGTAACCGTTGTCACCCAACTGCTGGGCGACGTTGCCCCACAGTTGCAGACGCGGAGTAATCTGACCTTCCACCCCCGCTTTTAACTCGCCAGTGTTACGCGCGCCGATGATCTCATC
>NZ_VATQ01000058.1:0-6035 GCF_005781135.1 Escherichia sp. E3659
GACTTGTATGTTCATGCCGGATGCGGCGTGAACGCCTTATCCGGCCTACGAGTAGCGCAAGAATTTGTAGGCCTGATAAGCGTAGCGCATCAGGCATTTGTCACCATTGCCGGATGCGGCGTGAACGCCTTATCCGGCCTACGAGTGGCGCAAGAATTTGTAGGCCTGATAAGCGTAGCGCATCAGGCAATTTGGCGTTGGTCATAACCCCATCACCCTCTGTAGCGGACATAACAACATGAAAGAACTTGTGGTCGTTGCCATTGGTGGCAACAGCATTATCAAAGATAACGCCAGCCAGTCGATTGAGCATCAGGCGGAGGCGGTGAAAGCCGTGGCCGATACGGTGCTGGAAATGCTGGCTTCCGATTACGACATTGTGCTGACCCACGGCAACGGGCCGCAGGTCGGGCTGGATTTACGCCGTGCGGAGATTGCCCACGAGCGCGAAGGGCTGCCCTTAACGCCGCTGGCGAACTGTGTGGCGGATACGCAAGGCGGCATTGGCTACTTGATCCAACAGGCGCTGAACAACCGGCTGGCGCGTCACGGCGAGAAAAAAGCCGTCACCGTGGTGACTCAGGTGGAAGTGGATAAAAACGATCCGGGGTTTGCTCATCCCACCAAACCCATTGGCGCATTCTTCAGTGAAAGCCAGCGTGACGAATTACAAAAGGCAAACCCTGACTGGCGTTTTGTTGAAGATGCCGGACGGGGCTATCGCCGCGTAGTCGCCTCGCCGGAACCGAAACGTATTGTCGAAGCACCTGCCATTAAGGCGCTGATCCAACAAGGCTTTGTGGTGATTGGTGCGGGCGGTGGCGGAATTCCGGTGGTGCGCAGTGAAGCGGGGGATTACCAAAGCGTGGACGCGGTTATCGACAAAGACCTCTCTACCGCACTACTGGCTCGCGAAATTCACGCCGACATTCTGGTGATCACCACTGGCGTGGAAAAAGTGTGTATTCACTTTGGCAAACCCGAGCAGCAGGCGCTGGATCGCGTAGATATTGCCACCATGACCCGCTATATGCAGGAAGGGCATTTCCCGCCCGGCAGCATGTTGCCAAAAATCATCGCCAGCCTGACGTTCCTTGAGCAGGGCGGCAAAGAAGTGATTATCACCACGCCGGAATGCCTGCCAGCGGCGCTGCGCGGTGAAACGGGCACCCATATTATTAAAACGTAAGGACGTAAGATGAAAGAAAGCAATAGCCGTCGTGAGTTTTTGAGCCAGAGCGGTAAGATGGTCACCGCCGCCGCGCTGTTTGGTACCTCTGTGCCGCTCGCCCATGCGGCGGTAGCTGGCACCCTAAACTGCGAAGCGAACAACACCATGAAAATCACTGACCCGCATTACTATCTCGACAACGTGCTGCTGGAAACCGGTTTTGACTACGAAAATGGCGTGGCGGTGCAGACCCGCACGGCGCGTCAGACCGTGGAGATTCAGGACGGCAAAATTGTTGCGCTGCGCGAGAACAAGCAGCATCCGGACGCCACGCTGCCACACTATGACGCTGGCGGTAAGCTGATGCTGCCCACCACCCGCGACATGCATATTCATCTCGACAAAACCTTTTACGGCGGGCCGTGGCGCTCGCTCAATCGTCCGGCAGGCACCACCATCCAGGACATGATCAAACTCGAGCAAAAAATGCTGCCGGAGCTGCAACCGTACACTCAGGAGCGGGCAGAAAAGCTGATCGATTTATTACAGTCGAAAGGCACCACCATTGCCCGCAGCCACTGCAATATCGAACCGGTTTCCGGCCTGAAAAATCTGCAAAATTTGCAGGCGGTGCTGGCGCGACGTCAGGCGGGCTTCGAGTGTGAAATTGTCGCCTTCCCGCAGCACGGTTTGCTGCTGTCGAAATCGGAACCCTTAATGCGCGAAGCGATGCAGGCGGGGGCGCATTACGTCGGCGGGCTGGACCCAACCAGTGTTGATGGCGCGATGGAAAAATCCCTCGACACCATGTTCCAGATTGCGCTGGACTACGACAAAGGCGTCGATATTCACCTGCACGAAACCACTCCGGCGGGCGTGGCAGCCATCAATTATATGGTTGAAACGGTGGAGAAAACGCCACAGCTGAAAGGCAAACTGACCATCAGTCACGCCTTTGCGCTGGCAACGCTCAACGAGCAACAGGTCGATGAACTGGCGAACCGGTTGGCGGCGCAGCAAATTTCTATCGCCTCGACGGTGCCGATTGGCACGTTACATATGCCGCTTAAACAGCTGCACGACAAAGGCGTAAAAGTGATGACTGGCACTGACAGCGTTATCGACCACTGGTCGCCTTACGGCCTGGGCGACATGCTGGAAAAAGCCAATCTGTACGCGCAACTCTATATTCGTCCTAACGAACAGAACCTCTCCCGCTCGCTGTTTTTAGCCACTGGCGATGTATTGTCGCTGAATGAAAAAGGCGAGCGTGTGTGGCCAAAAGCGCAGGATGACGCCAGCTTTGTGCTGGTGGACGCCTCCTGTTCCGCCGAGGCGGTGGCGCGTATCTCGCCGAGAACGGCGACGTTCCATAAAGGGCAACTGGTGTGGGGGAGTGTGGCAGGTTGATACGCATTTGATATGTCTGCAACGGTGAACAGTAAGAGATTTAAGCCCCAGGGAGTGGGGCTATCTGAATATGAGTGTGTCGGCAGAAATGGACATTATCTTTGAGGAATATGCCCTTATTGACGTTGTGTAGATAACTATTTGTCTACGTGAAAATATCATCAGTTTTGCCGATTTTAGTCTTTTACGGATAGCAAATATCACACTTATAGGCGCTCGCTCTGTGGGGAACGTTGCTGCTCTGTTTGATTCCGGTACGCGGTATGTTGGGGCTGGATCGGGTGGCTTAAATATTGGCTATATTCAATGGACGCGTTTTGCCGCGATGACATATCAGGCATCGCCAAACACACATAGCTAACCAGGAGTAAACGCAATGAAGATCAAAGCTATTGGTGCATATTCCGCTAAACAACCGCTGGAACCGATGAACATCACCCGACGTGAACCGGGACCGCATGATGTCAAAATCGAAATCGCTTATTGTGGCGTCTGCCATTCCGATATCCACCAGGTCCGTTCGGAGTGGGCGGGAACGGTTTATCCCTGCGTGCCTGGCCATGAAATTGTGGGGCGCGTGGTGGCCGTTGGTGATCAGGTGGAAAAACATGCGCCGGGCGATCTGGTAGGCGTCGGCTGCATTGTCGACAGTTGTAAACACTGCGAAGAGTGTGAAGACGGGCTGGAAAACTATTGTGACCACATGACAGGGACCTATAACGCGCCGACGCCAGACGAGCCGGGCCATACTCTGGGCGGTTATTCGCAGCAAATTGTTGTTCATGAGCGTTACGTTTTGCGTATTCGCCACCCGCAAGAGCAGCTTGCCGCCGTTGCGCCGTTGCTGTGTGCAGGCATTACGACCTATTCACCGCTGCGCCACTGGCAGGCCGGGCCAGGTAAAAAAGTGGGCGTGGTCGGCATTGGCGGTCTGGGGCATATGGGGATCAAGCTGGCCCACGCGATGGGGGCGCATGTGGTGGCGTTTACCACTTCTGAATCAAAACGCGAAGCGGCAAAAGCCCTGGGGGCTGATGAAGTCGTTAACTCGCGTAATGCCGATGAAATGGCGGCTCATGTGAAGAGTTTCGATTTTATTTTAAATACAGTTGCTGCGCCGCATAATCTCGATGATTTTACGATTTTGCTGAAACGCGATGGCACCATGACGCTGGTTGGCGCTCCCGCTACGCCGCATAAGTCGCCGGAGGTTTTTAACCTGATCATGAAACGTCGCTCAATTGCCGGCTCGATGATTGGCGGCATTCCAGAAACTCAGGAGATGCTCGATTTTTGCGCCGAACATGGCATCGTTGCTGATATAGAGATGATTCGGGCCGATCAAATTAACGAAGCCTATGAGCGAATGTTGCGCGGCGATGTGAAATATCGCTTTGTGATTGATAATGGCACGCTAACGGACTGAAAAATTAAATATAGCGCGTAGTGCTGCATATAACGTCGCTCTCCGGCACTAAGAGAGCGACAATATTCAGGGCAGGGGCAAGAGTTCGCTGCCTGTGTAAAGTGCTCAGCCGACATAAACTCAGTGTTGATTACTAAATGATCAACAAAGATATTTTGTGAATGTATGAGTTGACATTCATATGAAAAAAATCATAATTCCGTCATGTTCGCGTAGGGCAGTTTCTGTATCTTATGCATCGCACCAGGGCCTGACAGGAAATATGCTGTAAGGTTCGTATCAAAAAACCGCCATTAGCTCATCAGGAAGAGCAGACGACAACCAGGATTGTTGTATGGTACGGGGTTCGAGGCCTCGATGGCGGTCCAATTTCTCAATTGGGTTGGTTACAATTATCAGCTCACCGATGTGTCACTCCTTCATAAATCAGCCGTAGCGCAAAGACACCAATAATCGCACCAATAACCCGACTGGCAACGCGCTGCATACGCCCGTATGCACGACGCACGGCGGGTAAAGAAAACGCCTGACTAAGAAATACACGCCAGATAATAGATGCGAGCACAATCCCCGCCCAGGCCATAAACCGCGCCCAGGTCGGCGTTTCTGCGCTTAACGTCACTGAGAAGATACTGATAAAAAATAAAACTGTCTGGGGATTAGAAAGATCGGTAATGAGTCCACGGCGGAAAAACACATACCAGGGAGCATTAAGCGGCTGCTGTAATGCGCTCATCTGTGGTGTGGATTGTCGGCGCATACTGTTCCAGGCAAACCATAAAAGATAAGCGCCGCCGACGATTTTAATGAGTGAGAATATCTCTTCACACTGGGTAATGAGCGTCGCCATCCCAAACAATCCCAACCCGGAATAGATGGCATCGCCAAGCGCCACGCCAAGCCCGGTGAGTACACCTGCACGACGGCCTGAGGCCAGGCTGGTTTGTACCACGACAAAAAGATTTGCCCCAGGATTAAAAAAGGTGATGACGAACAGTCCGACGGTCAGGTAAACGGCGTGCAAAGGGTCCATAGTGATTTCACCCATAAATAAGCTGAATTAACTTCATCATATTTATAGTAAAAATGACTGAATGCGAGCGCGATCACAAAGACCGTGGATCTCAAAAGAGTGCCACCTGTACGTGACAGGTGGCAAAGGGGCATTAAAAGAGATATTTCATACCCAGCATTCCCTGGGTATCACTGTAACCATTGTCGCCCAACTGCTGGGCGACGTTACCCCACAGTTGCAGACGCGGAGTAAGCTGACCTTCCACCCCGACTTTTAACTCGCCTGCGTTACGCGCGCCGATGATCTCATCGCCGATGTGATCCATCTTCACGCTGTAATTGCGGGAGTTATAAATCCAGTTGGCTTCCACGAAAGGCTGGAAAGAACGCTCTTTATGATCATCAATAGCATGATGACCCTGCAGATACGCTTTCACCCCCAGACGCGTTTGCAGGTTGCCTTCGGTGCTGTCCTCAACCAGCGTGCCATTGTCTTCCGTATGGTTGTCTGCCTTCACATCCATCCATGTCAGTTGCATTTTGGGCTGCAGCCAGTAGCTGGTGCGGGCATCTGCGCTTTCACCAAGACGGAAGGTATAACCCGCTTCAATGGCGGCGGTGATGCCGTCAGAGTGATATTTCTCACTCGGCAGGTACTCGCCGGAGACGGTGTTATCAAACCAGTTATAGAGCAACCAGCTGTCAACATAAGTTCCGGTTTTGTCCGCTTCATTAGCGTACCAGGTGCCATACACGCCCACACTGTAGCCGTCGATTTGCCCACGTGAGCTGTACCCGGTCAGGCTGGAATGCGTGTGACTCTTGCTGTTGGCATAGCCAGCCATTAAGCCGAGATGCCAGCGATCGAGTGCGTTACTGCTCCATTGCGCGAGGTCACCACCCAGTTGCAGAACATAACGGTTGCTCTGAGTGCTCAATTCATCCGAGCGATCTTTAAAACGATTATGTCCGCCAATGTTACGCATCCACAAACTGGTCACTTTCTGCTCGCCG
>NZ_VATQ01000059.1:0-28141 GCF_005781135.1 Escherichia sp. E3659
AAGTGAGATATCCGTCAGATAGCAACTATTAGGAAAATATTTATATACATTTCATGAATATATATTTCGGTTGGTATAACGGTGGCTAAATATTCCTCTGAACATCTTCCTGATACAAAAAAAACCGCCAGCGTCTCCGCTGGCGGTTTACTTTGAACGTCATGTTTAGCAATCAGTAAAAATCACCAGTTGCCTTTTCGGCCTGATCCATCCACACCGGTTTATCGCTGGTTTTCGACCAGACGCGATGCAGGTAGCTGTAAAAGCGGGCGCGGTCTTTCCAGAAAAGCATGAAAGGCAGCGCCAGAACGCCCGCTGCAACCGCATAAGTACGGCGTAAAAAGATAAGCCATGCAGGATATTCTCTGTAGAGTTCCATACTTTTCTCCCCCTTTTGTATCTACCCAGTGAATGACACCGGAAAATGAATTTGTTTATCTGATGAAAATAGTACCGCCTTTTGTGTAATTTTACTACTCATCCGACCACTTATTTTTGCTTATTGATGGTTTATTTACATTCACCGTGTAATTAAGTTACACAAAAGTTAAATTAATACTAATCATTAGTTAAATTATGGCTTTTGCCATTTTTATACTTTTTTTACACCCTATCCGCAGATTTTTGCGAAATCTTTGCAGCCAGAACTCTACCCTTCCGGTATCACTTTTAGGCCACTGGAGGTGCACTGTGAGTGCAGGCGTGATAGCCGGCGTGTTGCTGGTGTTTTTATTACTGGGTTATCTGGTTTATGCCCTGATCAATGCGGAGGCGTTCTGATGGCTGCGCAAGGGTTCTTACTGATTGCCACGTTTTTACTGGTATTAATGGTGCTGGCGCGTCCTTTAGGCAGCGGGCTGGCGCGGCTGATTAATGATATTCCTCTTCCCGGTACAGCGGGTGTTGAACGCGTACTCTTTCGTGTACTTGGCGTCTCTGACCGTGAGATGAACTGGAAGCAGTATCTCTGTGCCATTCTCGGCCTGAACATGCTGGGACTGGTAGTGCTGTTTTTTATGTTGCTCGGTCAGCACTATCTGCCACTTAATCCACAGCAGCTGCCGGGGCTGTCGTGGGATCTGGCGCTGAATACCGCCGTCAGCTTTGTCACTAACACCAACTGGCAATCTTATAGCGGTGAAACCACGTTGAGCTATTTCAGCCAGATGGCGGGCTTAACGGTGCAAAACTTTCTTTCTGCCGCCAGCGGGATTGCGGTGATTTTTGCCCTCATCCGTGCATTTACCCGCCAGAGCATGAGCACACTCGGGAATGCCTGGGTCGATCTGCTACGCATCACGTTATGGGTGCTAGTCCCTGTGGCGTTGTTGATCGCGCTGTTTTTTATTCAACAAGGTGCGCTGCAAAACTTTCAGCCTTATCAGGCCGTAACGACCATTGAAGGAGCACAACAGCTGTTACCAATGGGTCCTGTAGCTTCTCAGGAAGCGATCAAGATGCTCGGTACTAACGGCGGTGGCTTCTTTAATGCCAACTCGTCGCATCCGTTTGAAAACCCAACCGCACTGACCAACTTCGTGCAGATGCTGGCGATCTTCTTGATCCCAACAGCGCTGTGCTTTGCCTTTGGCGAAGTGGCGGGCGATCGCCGTCAGGGGCGCATGTTGCTGTGGGCGATGTCGGTGATTTTTGTCATCTGCGTAGGCGTGGTGATGTGGGCAGAAGTTCAGGGTAATCCTCATCTGCTGGCACTGGGCGCGGACAGCAGCATCAATATGGAAGGTAAAGAGAGCCGTTTCGGCGTGCTGGTCAGTAGCCTGTTTGCGGTCGTGACTACGGCGGCTTCCTGCGGCGCGGTGATTGCGATGCATGATTCGTTTACCGCTCTCGGTGGCATGGTGCCGATGTGGCTGATGCAAATTGGTGAAGTGGTATTCGGTGGTGTCGGTTCTGGTCTTTACGGCATGATGCTGTTTGTCCTGCTGGCGGTGTTTATTGCCGGGCTGATGATTGGTCGTACACCGGAATATCTGGGTAAAAAAATCGACGTACGTGAGATGAAACTGACTGCACTGGCGATTCTGGTCACCCCGACGCTGGTGCTGATGGGCGCGGCGCTGGCAATGATGACCGACGCCGGACGTAGCGCCATGCTCAACCCTGGCCCGCATGGTTTTAGCGAAGTGCTGTACGCCGTGTCATCCGCCGCTAACAACAACGGCAGCGCCTTTGCCGGATTAAGCGCCAACTCTCCGTTCTGGAACTGTTTACTGGCGTTCTGCATGTTTGTCGGTCGCTTCGGGGTGATTATCCCGGTGATGGCAATTGCCGGTTCGCTGGTGAGTAAAAAGAGCCAACCCGCCAGCTCCGGCACGCTGCCAACGCACGGCCCGCTGTTTGTTGGCCTGTTAATCGGCACCGTGTTGCTGGTTGGCGCACTGACCTTTATCCCTGCCCTGGCGCTTGGTCCGGTGGCGGAATATCTCTCCTGATGATATTGAGTGAGCACTGAATATGAGTCGTAAACAACTGGCGCTATTCGAACCAACACTTGTCGTTCAGGCGCTGAAAGAAGCGGTGAAAAAATTAAACCCGCAGGCGCAATGGCGCAATCCGGTGATGTTTATCGTCTGGATCGGCAGTCTGCTGACCACCTGTATTAGCATCGCGATGGCAAGCGGTGCGATGCCTGGCAATGCGCTGTTTAGCGCGGCAATTAGCGGCTGGCTGTGGGTCACCGTACTGTTCGCTAATTTCGCCGAGGCGCTGGCAGAAGGCCGCAGTAAAGCGCAGGCCAACAGTCTGAAAGGGGTGAAAAAAACTGCCTTTGCCCGCAAGCTGCGCGAACCGAAATATGGCGCTGTGGCAGACAAAGTTCCTGCCGATCAACTGCGTAAAGGCGATATCGTACTGGTAGAAGCTGGCGATATTATCCCCTGCGATGGTGAAGTTATTGAAGGGGGTGCATCGGTCGATGAGAGCGCCATCACTGGGGAATCGGCACCGGTGATCCGTGAATCCGGCGGCGATTTTGCCTCCGTCACCGGCGGTACGCGTATTCTTTCTGACTGGCTGGTAATTGAGTGCAGCGTTAACCCCGGCGAGACGTTTCTGGATCGGATGATCGCGATGGTGGAAGGCGCACAGCGACGCAAAACGCCGAACGAGATTGCCCTGACCATCCTGCTGATTGCCCTGACTATCGTCTTTTTACTGGCAACCGCCACGCTGTGGCCGTTTTCCGCGTGGGGCGGTAATGCAGTCAGTGTAACGGTACTGGTGGCGCTGCTGGTCTGTCTGATCCCAACCACTATTGGCGGCTTGTTGTCAGCGATCGGCGTCGCCGGGATGAGTCGGATGCTGGGCGCAAATGTGATTGCCACCAGCGGGCGTGCAGTGGAAGCGGCAGGTGACGTTGACGTCCTGCTGCTGGATAAAACCGGCACCATCACGCTAGGTAACCGTCAGGCATCGGAGTTTATCCCCGCGCAGGGCGTAGAGGAAAAAACGCTGGCCGACGCCGCACAACTGGCTTCGCTGGCCGACGAAACGCCGGAAGGCCGCAGTATTGTGATCCACGCCAAGCAGCGTTTTAACCTGCGCGAGCGCGATGTGCAGTCGCTCCATGCCACCTTTGTACCGTTTACTGCGCAAAGTCGGATGAGCGGGATCAACATCGACAACCGCATGATCCGTAAAGGTTCTGTCGATGCCATTCGCCGCCATGTTGAGGCTAACGGTGGTCACTTCCCTGCCGATGTTGATCAAAAAGTCGATCAGGTTGCGCGTCAGGGGGCCACGCCGCTGGTGGTGGTGGAAGGTGCTCGTGTGCTGGGCGTTATTGCTCTGAAAGATGTCGTCAAAGGCGGTATTAAAGAGCGCTTCGCGCAACTGCGCCAAATGGGCATTAAAACGGTGATGATTACCGGCGATAACCGTCTGACTGCCGCCGCGATAGCTGCGGAAGCGGGCGTCGATGATTTCCTCGCCGAAGCGACACCGGAGGCCAAGCTGGCATTGATTCGTCAGTATCAGGCGGAAGGCCGTTTGGTGGCGATGACCGGCGACGGCACCAATGATGCTCCGGCGCTGGCGCAGGCAGATGTCGCGGTGGCGATGAACTCTGGTACTCAGGCGGCGAAAGAAGCGGGCAATATGGTGGATCTCGACTCTAACCCGACCAAGTTGATCGAGGTGGTGCACATTGGCAAACAGATGCTGATGACCCGTGGCTCGCTGACCACCTTCAGCATTGCCAACGATGTGGCGAAATACTTCGCCATTATTCCGGCGGCGTTCGCGGCAACGTATCCGCAGTTAAATGCGCTGAACATCATGCGCCTTCATTCGCCCGACTCCGCCATTCTCAGTGCGGTCACTTTCAACGCCTTGATTATCGTCTTTTTGATTCCTCTGGCGTTAAAAGGCGTGAGTTATAAACCGCTTACCGCTTCTGCCATGTTGCGCCGTAACTTATGGATTTACGGTCTGGGTGGGCTGCTGGTGCCGTTTATTGGTATCAAAGTCATTGATTTACTGCTGACCGTTTGCGGTCTGGTGTGAGGTTTACCATGCGTGGATTACGTCCGGCATTATCGACATTTATCTTTCTGTTATTGATTACTGGCGGCGTTTACCCGCTGCTGACCACCGTGCTGGGGCAATGGTGGTTTCCCTGGCAAGCCAACGGTTCGTTGATCCGTGAAGGTGATACGGTGCGCGGTTCGGCATTAATCGGGCAGAACTTTACCGGCAACGGCTATTTTCAGGGTCGTCCGTCGGCAACGGCAGAAATGCCCTATAATTCACAGGCTTCTGGCGGGAGCAATCTGGCAGTCAGTAACCCGGAGCTGGATAAACAGATAGCCACACGCGTTGCTGCATTACGGGCCGCTAACCCGGATGCCAGCGCGAGCGTTCCGGTTGAACTGGTGACGGCGTCGGCAAGCGGGCTGGACAATAACATCACCCCGCAAGCGGCGGCCTGGCAAATCCCACGCGTGGCGAAAGCGCGTAATCTCAGCGTTGAACAGCTCACGCAACTGATCGCAAAATACAGCCAACAACCGCTGGTGAAATATATCGGCCAGCCGGTCGTCAACATTGTCGAACTCAATCTGGCGCTGGATAAACTTGATGAATAACGACCCCTTACGTCCCGACCCCGATCGTCTGCTGGAACAAACTGCCGCGCCGCATCGGGGGAAGCTGAAAGTTTTCTTCGGTGCCTGCGCAGGCGTCGGGAAGACCTGGGCGATGCTGGCAGAAGCCCAGCGACTGCGGGCGCAAGGGCTGGATATTGTGGTTGGCGTGGTAGAAACCCACGGGCGGAAAGATACCGCCGCCATGCTGGAAGGGCTGGCTGTTCTGCCACCAAAACGCCAGGCGTACCGTGGGCGGCATATCAGCGAGTTTGATCTCGATGCCGCCCTCGCCCGCCGTCCGGCACTGATCTTAATGGACGAACTGGCGCACAGTAATGCGCCAGGTTCTCGTCATCCCAAACGCTGGCAGGATATTGAAGAGCTGCTGGAAGCTGGCATTGATGTTTTCACTACCGTCAACGTTCAGCATCTGGAAAGCCTGAATGATGTGGTTAGCGGCGTCACCGGAATTCAGGTACGGGAAACCGTGCCCGATCCTTTTTTCGATGCTGCCGACGACGTGGTGCTGGTGGACTTGCCCCCGGACGATCTGCGTCAACGGCTGAAAGAAGGCAAAGTCTATATTGCCGGGCAGGCGGAGCGCGCCATTGAACATTTTTTCCGCAAAGGCAATCTGATCGCCCTGCGCGAACTGGCGCTGCGCCGTACTGCCGATCGCGTAGATGAGCAAATGCGCGCCTGGCGGGGGCATCCTGGCGAAGAGAAAGTCTGGCACACGCGCGACGCGATCCTTTTATGCATCGGGCATAACACCGGTAGTGAGAAACTGGTCCGCGCGGCGGCGCGGCTGGCGTCACGGCTGGGTAGCGTCTGGCACGCGGTGTATGTTGAAACCCCTGCCTTGCACCGTTTACCGGAGAAAAAACGTCGGGCAATTCTCAGCGCCTTACGTCTGGCGCAGGAGCTGGGCGCGGAGACGGCAACACTTTCTGATCCAGCGGAAGAGAAAGCGGTAGTGCGTTATGCCCGTGAACATAATCTCGGCAAGATTATTCTCGGTCGCCCAGCCTCGCGCCGCTGGTGGCGTCGGGAAACGTTTGCTGACCGACTGGCGCGCATCGCCCCCGATCTCGATCAGGTGCTGGTCGCGCTTGATGAACCACCCGCCCGCACGATTAACAACGCGCCGGATAGCCGCTCTTTTAAAGACAAGTGGCGGGTACAGATTCAGGGATGCGTGGTTGCCGCCGCGTTATGCGCCGTTATCACCTTAATTGCCATGCAGTGGCTGATGGCGTTTGATGCCGCCAACCTGGTGATGCTGTATCTGCTTGGCGTGGTGGTGGTGGCGCTATTTTATGGACGCTGGCCTTCGGTGGTTGCCACCGTCATTAATGTGGTGAGTTTCGATCTCTTTTTTATCGCCCCACGCGGCACGCTCGCCGTCTCTGATGTGCAATATCTGCTGACCTTCGCAGTGATGTTAACCGTCGGGCTGGTGATCGGGAATCTTACTGCTGGCGTGCGTTATCAGGCGCGAGTAGCCCGTTACCGCGAGCAACGCACACGGCACTTATATGAAATGTCGAAAGCTCTGGCTGTGGGCCGCAGTCCGCAGGACATCGCCGCCACCAGCGAACAATTTATTGCCTCCACGTTTAATGCCCGCAGTCAGGTGTTGCTGCCCGATGACAACGGTAAATTGCAGCCGTTAACACATCCGCAAGGAATGACGCCGTGGGACGATGCCATCGCGCAGTGGAGTTTTGATAAGGGCCTACCTGCAGGCGCAGGTACTGACACGTTACCCGGTGTACCGTACCAGATTTTGCCGTTAAAAAGCGGCGAGAAAACCTACGGGCTGGTGGTGGTGGAACCGGGGAATCTGCGTCAGTTGATGATCCCGGAACAGCAGCGCCTGCTGGAGACGTTTACGCTGTTAGTCGCCAATGCGCTTGAGCGGCTGACGCTGACCGCCAGCGAAGAACAGGCGCGGATGGCAAGCGAACGTGAACAGATCCGTAACGCCCTGCTGGCGGCGCTTTCGCACGATTTACGCACTCCGCTCACGGTGTTGTTCGGTCAGGCTGAAATCTTAACGCTCGATCTGGCAAGCGAAGGATCGCCCCACGCCCGCCAGGCCAGCGAGATTCGTCAGCATGTGCTGAACACCACCCGACTGGTGAATAATCTACTGGATATGGCGCGAATTCAGTCCGGCGGCTTTAATTTGAAGAAAGAGTGGTTAACGCTGGAAGAAGTGGTCGGTAGCGCGCTGCAAATGCTGGAACCGGGTTTATCGTCGCCCATCAATCTTTCTCTGCCAGAACCGCTGACCTTAATCCACGTTGACGGGCCACTCTTTGAACGGGTGCTGATTAATCTGCTGGAGAACGCGGTGAAATATGCGGGTGCGCAGGCCGAAATTGGTATCGATGCCCACGTTGAGGGCGAAAATCTACAACTGGATGTCTGGGATAACGGCCCCGGTCTTCCGCAAGGCCTGGAGCAGACGATTTTCGATAAGTTTGCTCGCGGGAATAAAGAGTCGGCGGTGCTAGGTGTAGGGCTTGGGCTGGCAATTTGTCGGGCGATTGTGGATGTACACGGCGGCACCATTACCGCGTTCAACCGACCGGAAGGTGGTGCCTGTTTTCGTGTTACACTTCCCCAGCAAACTGCCCCTGAACTTGAAGAATTTCATGAGGATATGTGACAAACGTTCTGATTGTTGAAGATGAACAGGCTATTCGTCGCTTTCTGCGCACGGCGCTGGAAGGCGACGGTATGCGCGTCTTTGAGGCCGAAACGCTGCAACGCGGCTTGCTGGAAGCGGCAACCCGTAAGCCAGATTTGATTATTCTCGATCTCGGCCTGCCCGATGGCGATGGGATTGAGTTTATCCGCGACCTGCGCCAGTGGAGCGCGGTGCCGGTGATTGTGCTTTCCGCACGTAGCGAAGAGAGCGACAAAATCGCCGCGCTGGATGCCGGAGCGGATGATTATCTGAGTAAGCCGTTTGGCATTGGCGAATTGCAGGCCCGCCTGCGTGTCGCGTTACGCCGCCACTCTGCCACCACGGCGCCCGATCCGCTGGTGAAATTTTCCGATGTTACCGTCGATTTAGCCGCCCGGGTGATCCATCGGGGCGAGGAAGAGGTGCATCTCACGCCGATTGAGTTCCGTCTGCTGGCCGTGCTGCTCAACAATGCCGGAAAAGTGCTCACCCAGCGCCAGTTACTCAACCAGGTATGGGGACCAAACGCGGTCGAACACAGCCACTATTTGCGTATTTATATGGGACATCTGCGACAAAAACTGGAACAGGATCCCGCTCGCCCCCGCCATTTCATTACTGAAACCGGTATTGGGTATCGGTTTATGCTTTAGGCGGTTGAATTACCGGATGCGGCGTAAACGCTTTATATGGCCTACGTAATGCTCCCGTAGGCATGATAAAACGCGCTAGCGTCGCATCAGGCATTGGCACTCATATCGAAATGTTTAATGCGTATTTATCGCTTTCAACTCTTGCTGGCATTTTTCTGACTGACAGCGTCGCAACTCAATAATCCCGACGTGCATCATCGAACCAAAAAATCCGCTTTCGCTGACATAATCCTCATTAACCATCGGTCGAGTGCCGGGCTTACCCTGGCAAATCCCCATAAAAAATGAGGTGTAGCACTGCCAGCCGCGATTTAAACCGGTCTTTTCTTGTGGTGACATATCATGAAGATAAGTCACTTCTTTTTCATTCCCGCCTGACAACTGCCAACGTCGGGTATTATCAGGTAAGTTATCGCCACGGCAATTTGTCTTACACTGGGAAGGCGCAATATTCACCGCAATGCTACCCGTTAATCCTCTGTTTTTATCTTTAGGGGTCAGTAACCAGTCACCAGCCAATGATGATTGTTCAGGTTGGGCGCATGCAGTTAGCAGTAATGTGGCGGCAATGAATGCCACTCTGACGACCAGACTCCTTTTGGTCTTCATTTGGAATTCCCTTGAGCTATTCAGTTTGTTGGCAAAGTGCGCTTTGGCCATGCCGGATGCTACAAAATCGCGCAAATTCAATATATTGCATCATCCTCGTAGGCCTGATAAGCGTAGCGCATCAGGCAGTCATAAGTAAAAAAGGGCGATCTTCCGACCGCCCTTTTTCTTATTTTCCGTGATTACGCGTTTTTCAGAACTTCGCTAACAATCTCAACCGCTTCTTTCTCAATCTGCTTACGATGTTCTTCACCAAGGAAGCTTTCGCAGTAGATCTTATATGCGTCTTCGGTGCCTGACGGACGCGCGGCGAACCAGCCGTTGTCAGTCATCACTTTCAGCCCGCCGATAGAAGCACCGTTGCCAGGCGCTGCGGTCAGGCGCGCGGTGATCGGGTCACCTGCCAGGGTGCTGGCGCTCACCATTTCAGGAGACAGCTTAGACAGCGCCGCTTTTTGTGCGGAAGTCGCTGCTGCCTGCAAACGGTTATAGCTCGGCGCACCAAAGCGTTTTGCCAGTTCGTTGTAGTGTTCCTGCGGGTTCTTACCGGTGACAGCGGTGATTTCCGCCGCCAGCAGACACATAATGATGCCGTCTTTATCGGTCGACCACGGCGTGCCGTCGAAACGCAGGAAGGAAGCGCCTGCGCTCTCTTCGCCGCCAAAGCCGAAGCTGCCGTCGAACAAACCATCAACAAACCATTTGAAACCTACCGGTACTTCTACCAGCTTACGGCCCAGGTCATTGACCACACGGTCGATCATCGCAGATGAAACCAGCGTTTTACCGACGGCAACATCTTTGCCCCACTGCGGACGATGCTGGAACAGGTAGTTGATCGCCACCGCCAGGTAGTGGTTCGGGTTCATCAAACCAGCCGGAGTCACGATACCGTGACGGTCATAATCCGGGTCGTTGGCAAACGCCAGATCAAACTTATCACGCAGCGCCAGCAGGCCCGCCATCGCACACTCTGAGGAACAGTCCATACGGATTGCGCCGTCTTTATCGAGGTGCATAAAGCGGAAGGTTTGATCGACCTGATCGTTAACAATGGTCAGGTTGAGGTTGTAATACTCGCCAATGCGCTTCCAGTATTCGATACCGGAACCGCCCAACGGATCAACACCCAGCGTCAGGCCAGCTTTCTGAATCGCTGCCATATCAACGATATCGGCCAGACCTTCTACGAACGGTTGCACCAGATCTTGCTCTTTCACATGACCAGATGCCATCGCTTCGTCGAGGGAGATACGCTTCACGCCTTTCAGGGCATCGGCCATCAGTGCGTTGGCTCTGTCTTCCACCACTTTAGTGACGTTGGTATCTGCCGGGCCACCATTTGGTGGGTTGTACTTGATACCACCGTCTTCCGGCGGGTTATGGGACGGCGTAATCACGATACCATCTGCCAGCGGTCCACCTTTTTTATTGTGAACCAGAATGGCATTAGAGACGGCAGGTGTCGGAGTGAAGCCATTGTTTTCCTGCACAATAACGTCTACCCCGTTCGCTGCCAGCACTTCCAGTACAGAAATAAACGCAGGTTCGGACAGGGCGTGAGTATCTTTACCCACATAGCAAGGGCCAGTGATGCCGTTTTTCGCCCGTTCTTCGGCAATCGCCTGAGCAATAGCCAGAATGTGCGGCTCGTTAAAGCTATGGCGCGCTGCACTGCCACGGTGACCGGAAGTACCGAATTTCACCGCGTGCTCCGCATTCCCTGCTTCTGGTTTCAGTACATAATATTGCGCCGTCAGTTGGGCGACGTTTATCAAATCACTCTGCTGTGCAGGTTGGCCTGCACGATTGTGGATTGCCATTGCTTTGTCCTTTATCTGCAACGTTGTTTTAAATTGTCCCGCAAACCTTTTCAATCAATTCCGCCGGGAATTGCATCGACTGCATGATGTGTTCAATCATGCTGCATTTACGGCCAGTGTTAGTGTTGGTGATCACCCAATACGGCGTGCCTGGCACATGCTTCGGCTTGGTCTGATTACCATTTTTCAGCAGCGTCTGTTCATCTGCTGCAAAGTAAACGCGCGTGCGGCCGTGCAACGATTCCGTTGCCTCGGCAAACGCCTGGGCGTCAAGAGAATATAGTGTAGACAACAGCAGCATAAAGCGATTGACCGCTCGCTTTTGCTCTGCGTATTCATCGGAAAGCAAAAGTTCACGCATCGCGCGCACTTTGTCTTTCACCGTTTTGATCGGCTTCGCTTCGACGATAGCAGGCGACGCAATGCGAACCTCTTTCGTCACCGGAGCAGCAGGCTGTGATGCGGCGGAAAATTTCAACATACGCCGTAAAATGTCGGATGCGCTCTCGCCGATATGCTTAGTGTGGCTGGCAATATAGCTGTAGAGTTCATCATCAACTTCAATCGTTTTCATCTTAATCCAGTGCGGTGTCTTAGCTGAATACAAGTCGCCAGGAGTATATGAATAAATCCCGGCAGCGGATAGCGTCAAGCCTGGCTTGCAGAAAAAATCGGATTAAACCTTATCTGTTGCAGCCCTGTGGCACAATGGTCAACATAATACCCTAACCCAACTACTCGAAAAAAAGAACTTTGCCATGAAATTGAATATCCGCGCGCAATCTGCACAAAATCAGCATAATAATTCTCCCATCGTCCTCGTCCACGGGTTGTTTGGTAGCCTTGACAACCTCGGCGTGCTGGCGCGCGACCTGGTAAACGATCACAATATCATCCAGGTTGATATGCGTAACCACGGACTTTCGCCACGAGATCCTCATATGAATTACTCGGCGATGGCCCAGGATCTTGTTGATACTCTGGATGCGCTGCAGATCGATAAGGCGACATTTATTGGTCACTCAATGGGTGGTAAAGCTGTGATGGCACTGACCGCGTTGGCGCCCGATCGCATCGAGAAACTGGTAGCGATCGATATCGCGCCGGTGGATTATCACGTACGCCGTCATGATGAAATTTTCGCAGCTATCAACGCGGTCAGTGGATCCGACGCGCAAACGCGCCAACAGGCCGCTGTAGTGATGCGCCAATATATTAATGAAGAGGGCGTGATTCAATTCCTGCTGAAATCTTTTGTTGACGGTGAGTGGCGTTTTAACGTGCCAGTCTTATGGGATCAGTATCCACATATTGTTGGCTGGGAGAAGATTCCGGCATGGAACCACCCTGCTCTGTTTATTCCTGGCGGCAATTCCCCGTATGTTACTGAACAGTATCGTGATGATTTGCTGGCGCAATTCCCACAAGCACGGGCGCATGTCATTGCAGGCGCGGGTCATTGGGTACACGCAGAAAAACCCGAGGCTGTGCTGCGGGCTATCCGTCGCTATCTTAATGATTAACGCAACTGATTAAAAACCCAGCGTCCGCGCGGCATTCCGCGCGTGGGCGTTGGCGAGATTCCTCACGCTGTTGTATTATGGCGGGCTATCCATCCGGGCAGGCGCCTGGCTGATTGTTTCCCCCGAAGTCACCAAGATCATGGCCAAAGAACAAACGGACCGTACGACATTAGATCTGTTCGCGCACGAGCGTCGACCGGGACGACCGAAAACCAATCCGCTTTCGCGCGATGAACAGCTGCGTATTAATAAACGCAACCAGCTAAAACGCGACAAAGTACGTGGCCTTAAGCGTGTCGAACTGAAGCTGAACGCGGAAGCTGTCGAGGCGCTGAACGAGCTGGCGGAGTCGCGCAATATGAGCCGTAGCGAACTGATCGAAGAGATATTGATGCAGCAACTGGCGGCGCTGCGTAATCAGGGCATCGTTTAAATATCCACTTTCGTGTAGCACAGTGTGCAGTCCTGCTCGTTTGCTGATTCCGCAAGACTGCCTGTTCTGCTATGATTGCCTTTATCCGTGGGCAATTTGCCACCCCCATTTCAATAAGTTTCAAGAGGTTATTTCACTCATGGCTATCACTGGCATCTTTTTCGGCAGCGACACCGGTAATACCGAAAATATCGCAAAAATGATTCAAAAACAGCTTGGTAAAGACGTTGCCGATGTCCATGACATTGCAAAAAGCAGCAAAGAAGATCTGGAAGCTTATGACATTCTTCTGCTGGGCATCCCAACCTGGTACTATGGCGAAGCACAGTGTGACTGGGACGACTTCTTCCCGACTCTCGAAGAGATTGATTTCAATGGTAAACTGGTTGCGCTGTTTGGCTGTGGCGACCAGGAAGATTACGCAGAATATTTCTGCGACGCCTTAGGCACTATTCGTGACATCATTGAACCGCGCGGTGCGACCATTGTTGGCCACTGGCCAACTGCGGGCTATCATTTCGAAGCATCAAAAGGTCTGGCGGATGATGACCACTTTGTCGGCCTGGCTATCGACGAAGACCGTCAGCCAGAACTGACCGCCGAACGTGTAGAAAAATGGGTAAAACAAATTTCTGAAGAACTGCATCTCGACGAAATTATCAATGCCTGATGTACTGCGGCGTAGACTCATATCTACGCCGTATTAATAGATAATGCCAATCAAAATAATTGCTACAAATTTGTAACTTTTGCCGTAGTACCTGTACAATGTTCCAGTATTGAAGTGGCCTTACCGATGTAAATGTAAGCTAAGCCACGTTTTTATTAACAATATTTGCCAGGGACTTGTAGTTTTCATTTAGGCATGGCAAATCTATAATGATACGCATTATCTCAAGAGCAAATTCTGTCACTTCTTTTAATGAAGTGAACCGCTTAGTAACAGGACAGATTCCGCATGACTGATAACAATACCGCCCTAAAGAAAGCTGGCCTGAAAGTAACGCTTCCTCGCTTAAAAATCCTGGAAGTTCTTCAGGAGCCGGACAACCATCACGTCAGTGCGGAAGATTTATACAAACGTCTGATCGATATGGGTGAAGAAATTGGTCTGGCTACGGTATATCGCGTACTGAACCAGTTTGACGACGCCGGTATCGTCACCCGCCACAATTTTGAAGGCGGTAAATCCGTATTTGAACTGACTCAACAACATCACCACGATCACCTGATCTGCCTCGACTGTGGCAAGGTTATCGAGTTTAGTGATGAATCTATCGAAGCGCGTCAGCGTGAAATTGCCGCGAAGCATGGCATTCGCCTGACTAACCATAGTCTCTATCTTTACGGTCACTGTGCCGAAGGCGATTGCCGCGAAGATGAGCACGCGCACGAAGGCAAATAAGTCAGCCTGAATGAGAAAAAGCCAACCTACGGGTTGGCTTTTTTTATACAAGGGAAATAAGAAAAGCGAGAGTTACAGCCCTCACTTATTTGTTATTACTGCGAATTTCCTGCCAGACCTTATCACAATCGGCTTTCACTGCCTGATCATTACCGGTTTGCGTTGCCTGGATGCACTGCTGATAATCCAGCACGCGGACACTTTCCTGCTCAGCAAATTGCTGATGTTGTTTCTCTTTCTTCAGCACGTTTAACACGCTCTGACAGGCTTCAATTTTTTCCGGCGAGCCTTGCGCCGTATTAATACAGGCGCTGTACGCCTCTTTCAGGCGGCTGTCTTCCTGTGGCGCGGTTGATTGCGCACAAGCCACCAGCCCCGATGCCATCATGGCGATGAGAATCAGTTTTTTCATAGCAAATTCCTCAAATGTGCGGCAGGCACAAAACCTGCCGCGTCGGGCATCAGAAGATGGTGAATGGTGCGATTACCATGAATTTCACGTCGCGCTCATCCTGGAAGATGTTACCGTAACCGCCGCCCCAGCTTGGGATGTCGGAGTGGTTGTCGTATTCGGTAAAGTGCAGTTTGAACATCGTGCCCTTGGCACGACCGTCCTGAATGGTGTAGACCGCATCCAGGCTGTATGCAGACTCTTCAATAGTCCGGTTCTTGTCGTAGTACGCATCCGGATTGCTCTGCCAGGTCGCAGGTTTAGCATCCCATGCGTAAACGTAGGAGGCGCCGATGGCGAAGCCTGGAAGATTCCAGTTTTTCAGGTCATACATCGCGCCGAAGAAGACTGCTTTTTCGCCGTTGGCGTTAAAGTCAGAACGGTTATCCCACCAGATATCCAGGCGACCGTTCGAGGAAGCGTAGGTTGGAGTCATACGTTGCAGGAAGTATCCCTGCTGACCGTCAGCTTTAACCCAGGTGCCTTCCAGACGCAAATCCACTACGTCAGCCGCCCGGTAACCAAAGGTCAGCGCCTGCAGCCAGGCGGTGCCATCATAAAGATCGTTGACGCTACGATCGTCAACTTTATCGCGCGTACCGTAGAACTGGTAGCTGGCGGTTAGCGGGCTACCGGCGATATCAAATTTATAGCTGGCTTTGGCAAAGTACTGATCGATATACCCTTCCGCCTGACCAAACGCCGCTTCCAGCACGAAGTTATTTTTGAAGTCGTATTTCGCACCGATGGAGTGCAGATAATCAACTTTGGTGGTTTTATCATTCTGATAAAACTCATCCATTTCCAGATGCCACGGCGCTTTGTATTCGTTGGTCCACATGTAGGAGAAACTCAACGCACCAGCATCGCCGTAATCAAAATTCGCCCCGGCTTCCGCACCCTGATAAGTACCCGGCATAAAGCTCCAGTGCGGCGCTAACAGCGTTTGACCAGTTGGCTGAATGTAACCTGCCCTCGCCCACACCGGACCGTATTTAAATTTGGCCGCTGCTTTATACAGGCTTATACCACTTTTATCGCCGGACCAGTCTTCGTCATAGGCTTTATTACTTTTTGAAAACGCGATTTCGTTCGGGTGAGAGCTGTCGCCGTTTTCCGCCATTTCAATCGCCGTAAACGCAGCAATATCAAGGCCGAACATATCAGCAGCATAACCGGACTGAAAATCGAGGTTGGCATTCCAGGTGGAGTGAGAAAGGTTGGTTTTGTATTTGTCGCCGTCGGTAACATCTTTACGGTCACGTTCACGCTGCCAGTAATAGATACCGCCGGTTAAGGTTGAATCGTCGATGAATCCTTCGGCGCGAGCCTCCGGCATTGCCACCAGGCCCGACATTGCTGTAACACCGGCGATAGCCAGCGCCAGCGTACTACGTTTGCCACTAAACGTACGCATGGGTTAATCCTCTTTGACGTATAAATTGCTGCACCACAGGTGAACAGCGAAAAAAATAAAAATTAAAAAAGTAGCGTTGAGAAAAGTCTCGCTGACTACAGGAATAGACTATTTTTCGCGACGCGAATTATCAATCTCTTTCTGTAACGAGAATGTAAGAACATGAGCAACCGCACATATTTTGATGATTTTTGTTACAAGGTTTAAATTTGTAGTAGAAAGGCTTGTAGAAGAATAAAAGCGTGAATTTCCAGCAAGATGAAAGCGGTTACATTTTATTTAATTATGATTTGTAATTTTAAATTTGTTTTATAAATAAATTACAAAGCGGAATTAATTCGCGAAGAAAAGCAGAAAAAACGCCGCTGAACGCGGCGTTTTGGATTGTTTGCATGTTTCTTGCCGGATGCGACGTGAACACCTTATCCGGCCTACAAAAGCACGCAAATTCAATATATTGCAGAGATCATGTAGGCCTGATAAGCGTAGCGCATCAGGCAGTTTAGCGTTTGAAACTGTTTGTCTGTTCCTTGCCGGATGCGGCGTAAACGCCCCATCCGGCATAGCGAAACTTAAAATTACTCGCCTACTTTCGCCCAGGTATCACGCAGCCCAACGGTGCGGTTAAATACCGGTTTTTCCGCTGTGGAATGGCGGCTGTCGAGGCAGAAGTAGCCTTCACGCTCAAACTGGAATGCTTTACCTGCCACCGCATCTTTCAGAGACGGTTCAGCAAAGCCCTGTTTGATGACCAGAGAATCCTGGTTAATCACCGACAGGAAATCATCCGCAGCGCCTGGATTCGGCACACTGAACAGACGATCGTACAGGCGGATTTCAACCGGCAGCGCATGTGCCGCACTTACCCAGTGAATAACGCCTTTGACTTTACGACCATCAGCCGGATCTTTGCTTAAGGTATCGGCGTCATAAGTACAGAAGATGGTGGTGATATTGCCTTCGGCATCTTTCTCCACGCGTTCCGCTTTAATCACGTAAGCATTACGTAGACGCACTTCTTTACCCAGCACCAGACGCTTGTACTGCTTGTTAGCTTCTTCGCGGAAATCGGCGCGATCGATCCAAATCTCACCGCTAAACGGCACCTGACGGCTGCCCATTTCCGGTTTATTCGGATGGTTCGGCATGGTGACCATTTCGCCTTCGCCCTGATAGTTTTCGATAACCAGTTTCACCGGATCGATAACTGCCATTGCACGCGGCGCGTTCTCGTTGAGGTCTTCACGAATGCAGGATTCCAGCGATGCCATCTCAATGGTGTTGTCCTGCTTGGTCACGCCAATGCGTTTGCAGAACTCACGAATAGAAGCCGCAGTGTAACCACGACGACGCAGACCGGAAATGGTCGGCATACGCGGATCATCCCAACCTTCTACGTGCTTGTCGGTGACCAGTTGGTTCAGCTTACGCTTGGACATCACGGTGTATTCCAGATTCAGGCGCGAGAATTCGTACTGGCGCGGATGAACAGGAATGGTGATGTTGTCCAGTACCCAGTCGTACAGACGGCGGTTGTCCTGGAACTCCAGCGTACACAGAGAGTGCGTAATGCCTTCCAGCGCATCGCTGATGCAATGGGTGAAATCGTACATCGGGTAGATGCACCACTTGTTGCCGGTCTGGTGGTGTTCAGCAAATTTAATGCGGTACAGCACCGGATCGCGCATCACGATAAACGGCGAAGCCATGTCGATTTTCGCGCGCAGGCAGGCTTTACCTTCTTCAAAACCGCCGGTACGCATTTTCTCGAACAGCGCCAGGTTCTCTTCAACGCTGCGGTCGCGGTACGGGCTGTTTTTACCCGGCTGCGTCAGGGTGCCGCGGTATTCGCGGATCTGTTCCGGCGTCAACTCATCGACATACGCCAGGCCTTTATTGATCAGTTCAACAGCATAGGCGTGGAGCTGATCAAAATAATCGGAGGAGTAACGGACGTTACCAGACCAGTGAAAACCTAACCACTCAACGTCGTTTTTGATCGAATCGACATACTCGATATCTTCTTTTACCGGGTTAGTGTCGTCGAAACGCAGGTTACACTGGCCTTTATAGTCCTGGGCGATCCCGAAGTTCAGGCAGATAGATTTCGCATGGCCAATATGCAGATAGCCATTCGGCTCCGGCGGGAAACGGGTGTGTACTGTGGTGTGCTTACCACTGGCCAGATCTTCATCGATGATCTGACGAATAAAGTTAGTCGGGCGGGCTTCTGCCTCACTCATCGTGGATTCCTCAAAGCGTAAACAACGTATAACGGCGTATGATCTTATAAGCGGGACAGGCTGACAACTGTTAGTTAGAGAAAATCGAAAAATCTAACAAAGATTATGGGGATAGTTGATGAAAAAAAAAGCGGCAGAGAAGATCTCCACCGCTTTTGCCAGTCCTGCGTCATTGTTGGATGCGAGGCTTATGCGTCTTATCCAACCTGGACTGAGCTTTTGTAGGCCTGATAAGACGCGTCAAGCGTTGCATCAGGCATAAAGCAGATTACTTTTTGATTTCATACAGCGGTGTTTGACCCGCCACAACATGGCCCTGAGCTTTAATGATCAAGCCGCTGAAATCGTCGATATTGCTGCAAACCACCGGGCTAATCATCGAGCGGGCGTTAGCGTTCAGGTAATCCAGATCCATTTCCAGAATCGGTTGCCCTGCGCTTACCTGCGCGCCCTCTTCCACCAGACGTTTAAAGCCTTTACCTTCCAGCGCTACGGTGTCGATACCCATGTGGACGACGATCTCTGCGCCTTTTTCAGTTTCAAGGCAGAACGCGTGGTTGGTGTTGAAGATTTTCACGATGGTTCCCGCCGCTGGTGATACAACGATTTTATCCGTCGGTTTCACCGCCACACCGTCGCCCACGGCTTTGCTGGCGAACGCTTCGTCTGGCACCTGATCCAGTGCGACAACATCACCGGTAATTGGCGATACCAGCTCAGCGATAGACACTGCGTTTGGTACAGACTGCGGTTTCGCTACCGGAGCGACAGTTGCCGGAGCAGCTTCAGCAGAAGCAGCCGCTACCGGGCCACGAGCAACGACTTTCTTCATCGCATCGCCGATGGATTCTGCTTTCGCGCCGACAATTACCTGGATGGTCTGTTTGTTCAGTTTCACCACACCAGAGGCACCCAGGCGTTTACACATCGCATCGTTGACACGTGCTGAGTCAGCCACAGTCAAGCGCAGACGAGTAATACAGGCGTCAATCGCTTTTAGATTGTCACTACCACCAACTGCCGCAATGTAGTTGGTTGCCAGTTGAGTTAAGCCTTCTTCGGTATTGCTGTTCGCTTCTTCAGTAACGATCTCGTCATCTTTATCTTCACGACCTGGCGTTTTCAGGTTGAACATACGGATAACCGCACTGAACACCACAAAGTAGATAGCGAAGAAAACAACGCCCATCACCAGCAGCATCCAGACGTTCTGGCTGGCTGCTGGCAGGTTGTACATCAACGCGTAGTCGATAGCGCCCGCAGAGAAGGAGAAGCCCGCGTGGATCCCCAGTAACGTTGCCACAAACAGACTGATACCCGTCAGCAGTGCGTGCAGGAGGTACAGCAGCGGAGCAAGGAACATAAACAGGAATTCCAGCGGCTCAGTCACACCGGTCAGGAACGCGGTGATAGCAACAGAAAGCAGCATCCCGCCAACCATCGGGCGACGCTCTTTCGGTGCTGCGAAGTACATCGCCAGCGCCGCACCTGGCAGACCGAACATCATGATCGGGAAGAAGCCAGACATGAACATCCCCGCAGTGCCGTCGCCCGCATAGAAGCGGTTGATGTCACCGTGGAAAACCGTACCCGCAGAGTTGGTGAATTCACCAATCTGGAACCAGGCGATGGTATTCAGTACCTGATGCAGACCGGTTGGGATCAGCAGACGGTTGATGAAACCAAAGATACCGGAACCCAGCGCGCCCGCAGAAACGATCCACTCGCCGCCTGCATGGATAGCGTGCTGTACCGGCGGCCAGACGTAACCAAAAATGGCTGCCAGCACCAGGCAGAAGAAGCCAGTGGCGATCGGCACAAAACGTTTGCCGCCGAAGAAGCTCAGGAAGTCCGGCAGTTTAATATCAGACCAACGGTTATAGGCTGCACCACCGACCAGACCGGTAATGATACCTGCCAGAACCCCCATGTTAATTTCTGGGTTGATGGTCACCATCGCTTTAGTTAACACAAAGTAACCAACCGCACCCGCCAACGCAGCTGCACCTGCACTGTCTTTGGACCAGCTGGAGGCCACGCCGATCGCAAAGATCAACGCCAGGTTATCAAAAATCGCGCCGCCTGCCTGGGCAATAAACGCAACATTAAGTAAATCTGGCTGGCCGAATCGCAGCAACAGTGCCGCCACCGGCAGCACCGCGATAGGGAGCTGTAACGCCCTACCGAGTCGCTGGAAAAAACCTAAAATATTCATCTTATTCCCCCTACGAGAACCTTATTTGGCTCGTTTAAAGCCGTATTTTTATTTTGCAGCAAATTATGCTGCCGATGTTCTGTAATCAAGTTGTTAGATCATCTGCTACAGAGTGTGTGAAAATTTAATTCGTACCGCAAATTAAACGCGCGTCTTTTGTGAGTTTTGTCACCAAATATCGTTATCATTACTCCCTTTTACTGGCTAAACCAGAAAACTTATTTTATCATTCAAAAAATCAGGTCGGATTGACGCCTGTCTGCGCAAATCCAGGTTACGCTTAAAGATGCCTAATCCGCCAACGGCTTACTTTTTACTTACTTGAGGTGAATAATGAGACTGATCCCCCTGACTACCGCTGAACAGGTCGGCAAATGGGCTGCTCGCCATATCGTTAATCGTATTAATGCGTTCAAACCGACAGCCGATCGTCCGTTTGTGCTTGGCCTGCCGACTGGCGGCACGCCGATGACCACCTATAAAGCGTTAGTCGAAATGCATAAAGCAGGCCAGGTCAGCTTTAAGCACGTTGTCACCTTCAACATGGACGAATATGTCGGTCTGCCGAAGGAGCATCCGGAAAGCTACTACAGTTTTATGCACCGTAACTTCTTCGATCACGTTGATATTCCAGCAGAAAATATCAACCTTCTCAACGGCAATGCCCCGGATATCGACGCCGAATGCCGCCAGTATGAAGAAAAAATTCGCTCTTACGGTAAAATCCATCTGTTTATGGGCGGTGTAGGTAACGACGGACACATTGCATTTAACGAACCAGCCTCTTCTCTTGCCTCTCGCACCCGTATCAAAACCCTGACACATGACACTCGCGTCGCAAACTCTCGTTTCTTTGATAACGATGTTAATCAGGTGCCAAAATATGCGCTGACCGTAGGTGTGGGTACACTGCTGGATGCCGAAGAAGTGATGATTCTGGTGCTGGGCAGCCAGAAAGCACTGGCACTGCAGGCTGCAGTTGAAGGTTGCGTTAATCACATGTGGACCATCAGCTGTCTGCAACTGCATCCGAAAGCGATCATGGTGTGCGATGAGCCTTCCACCATGGAGCTAAAGGTTAAGACTTTAAGATATTTCAACGAATTAGAAGCAGAAAATATCAAAGGTCTGTAATTGTTATCCCTGCCCTGACGCCTTGCTCAGGGCATTATTATTTTTGAAATCGGGGGTCGGAATGTATGCATTAACCCAGGGCCGGATCTTTACCGGTCATGAATTTCTTGATGACCATGCGGTTGTTATCGCTGATGGCCTGATTAAAAGCGTCTGCCCAGTAGCGGAACTGCCGCCAGAGATTGAACAACGTTCACTGAACGGGGCCATTCTCTCCCCCGGTTTTATCGATGTGCAGTTAAACGGCTGCGGCGGCGTACAGTTTAACGATACCGCTGAAGCGGTCAGCGTGGAAACGCTGGAAATCATGCAGAAAGCCAATGAGAAATCAGGCTGCACAAACTATTTGCCGACGCTTATCACCACCAGCGATGACCTGATGAAACAGGGTATTCGCGTGATGCGCGAGTACCTGGCAAAACATCCGAATCAGGCGTTAGGTTTACACCTGGAAGGCCCGTGGCTGAATCTGGTGAAAAAAGGTACCCATAATCCGAATTTCGTACGTAAACCGGATGCCGCGCTGGTCGATTTCCTGTGTGAAAATGCCGATGTCATTACCAAAGTGACGCTGGCACCGGAAATGGTTCCAGCAGAAGTGATCAGCAAACTGGCAAATGCCGGGATTGTGGTGTCTGCCGGTCACTCCAATGCAACGTTAAAAGAAGCGAAAGCCGGTTTCCGCGCGGGGATTACCTTTGCCACCCATCTGTACAACGCGATGCCGTATATTACCGGTCGTGAACCGGGCCTGGCGGGCGCGATCCTCGACGAAGCGGACATTTATTGCGGTATTATTGCCGATGGTCTGCACGTTGATTACGCCAACATTCGCAATGCCAAGCGTCTGAAAGGCGACAAACTGTGTCTGGTCACTGACGCGACTGCGCCAGCAGGTGCCAATATTGAACAGTTCATTTTTGCGGGTAAAACAATATACTACCGCAACGGACTTTGTGTGGATGAGAATGGTACGTTAAGTGGTTCATCCTTAACCATGATTGAAGGCGTGCGTAATCTGGTTGAACATTGCGGTATCGCACTGGATGAAGTGCTGCGTATGGCGACGCTCTATCCGGCTCGTGCGATTGGCGTTGAAAAACGTCTCGGCACTCTCGCCGCAGGTAAAGTGGCCAACCTGACCGCATTCACACCTGATTTTAAAATCACCAGGACCATCGTTAACGGTAACGAGGTCGTAACCCAATAAGAGAAAGTATGACACCAGGCGGACAAGCTCAGATAGGTAATGTTGATCTCGTAAAACAGCTTAACAGCGCGGCGGTTTATCGCCTGATTGACCAGCATGGGCCAATCTCGCGAATTCAGATTGCTGAGCAAAGCCAGCTTGCCCCCGCCAGCGTAACCAAAATTACGCGTCAGCTTATCGAACGCGGGCTGATCAAAGAAGTTGATCAGCAGGCCTCCACCGGGGGCCGCCGCGCTATCTCTATCGTCACCGAAACCCGCAATTTCCACGCAATCGGCGTACGTCTCGGTCGTCACGACGCCACCATCACCCTGTTTGATCTCAGCAGCAAAGTTCTGGCAGAAGAACATTACCCGCTACCGGAACGTACCCAGCAGACGCTGGAACATGCCCTGCTGAATGCCATTACTCAGTTTATTGATAACCACCAGCGCAAGCTGCGGGAGCTGATCGCCATTTCAGTGATCCTGCCAGGGCTGGTCGACCCGGACAGCGGCAAAATTCACTACATGCCGCATATTCAGGTGGAAAACTGGGGGCTGGTTGAAGCACTGGAAGAGCGTTTTAAAGTGACCTGTTTTGTCGGCCACGATATCCGCAGTCTGGCGCTGGCAGAGCACTACTTCGGTGCAAGTCAGGATTGCGAGGACTCCATTCTGGTGCGCGTGCATCGCGGAACGGGGGCCGGAATCATCTCTAACGGGCGCATTTTTATCGGCCGCAACGGCAACGTCGGTGAAATTGGCCATATTCAGGTGGAACCGCTGGGAGAACGCTGCCACTGTGGCAACTTCGGCTGCCTGGAAACTATCGCTGCCAACGCAGCCATTGAACAACGGGTGTTGAATTTATTAAAGCAGGGCTATCAGAGCCGTGTGCCGCTGGATGACTGCACTATCAAAACAATCTGCAAAGCCGCGAACAAAGGCGATAGCCTGGCCTCGGAAGTGATCGAGTACGTAGGTCGTCATCTGGGCAAAACCATCGCCATTGCTATCAACTTATTTAATCCGCAAAAAATTGTCATTGCCGGTGAAATCACCGAAGCCGATAAAGTGCTACTCCCTGCTATCGAAAGCTGCATTAATACTCAGGCACTGAAGGCGTTTCGCACTAATCTGCCGGTGGTACGTTCTGAGCTGGATCACCGCTCAGCAATCGGCGCTTTTGCGCTGGTAAAACGCGCCATGCTCAACGGTATTTTGCTCCAGCATTTGCTGGAAAATTAATGTGCTTTTATAGTGGCGCTTATTGTTGTCAATATTCTGGGTAGTCCATGACCATTAAAAATGTAATTTGCGATATCGACGGCGTGCTGATGCACGATAACGTCGCCGTACCGGGTGCAGCGGAATTTTTGCACGGGATTATGGATAAAGGCCTGCCGCTGGTGTTGCTGACCAACTATCCTTCGCAGACCGGGCAAGATCTGGCGAACCGCTTTGCCACTGCCGGTGTCGATGTGCCGGACAGCGTGTTTTATACCTCCGCGATGGCAACCGCCGATTTCCTGCGTCGCCAGGAAGGCAAGAAAGCGTATGTGGTGGGCGAAGGCGCACTGATTCATGAACTGTACAAAGCCGGTTTTACTATTACCGATGTTAACCCTGATTTTGTGATTGTTGGCGAAACGCGTTCCTACAACTGGGACATGATGCATAAAGCGGCCTATTTCGTCGCTAATGGTGCACGCTTTATCGCCACCAACCCGGACACCCACGGGCGCGGTTTTTATCCCGCCTGTGGCGCGCTGTGCGCGGGCATTGAGAAAATATCCGGGCGCAAACCGTTCTATGTTGGTAAGCCGAGTCCGTGGATCATCCGTGCGGCATTAAACAAAATGCAGGCCCACTCGGAAGAAACAGTGATTGTCGGGGATAACCTACGTACCGACATTCTGGCGGGCTTCCAGGCCGGTCTGGAGACGATTCTTGTGCTCTCCGGCGTTTCGTCGCTCGACGATATCGACAGTATGCCGTTCCGCCCAAGCTGGATTTACCCGTCAGTCGCTGAAATCGACGTTATCTGAATAGCAACCACGTCTCAGGGCGTGGTTGATATTGATGACAAACGCCAAACTGCCTGATGCGCTACGCTTATCAGGCCTACGCAGCTCCTGCAATATATTGAATTTTCATGATTTTGTAGGCCGGATAAGGCGTTCACGCCGCATCCGGCATGAACAAATCGCACTTTGTCAGCAATTTGGCCCCCGTAAAATATAACCATTCAATAAAACCCGCTAAAAATTATCGATTCATCAATAAATACATCCTCACACCAGACCTTTTTTCACCAATCGACAATCACTATTACGTTTTTTATTTTTCGACCGCCAAATCTCTTGCGCACAGTGCTGCTTTGCGGCATTTTTTTAAACAAGCAAACACAACAAGCAACAAATACCAGGTTAACGGAGAAGGTTATGTGTTCAATTTTTGGCGTATTCGATATCAAAACAGACGCAGTTGAACTGCGGAAGAAAGCACTCGAGCTGTCACGCCTGATGCGTCATCGTGGCCCGGACTGGTCCGGTATTTATGCCAGCGATAACGCCATTCTCGCCCACGAACGTCTGTCAATTGTTGACGTTAACGCGGGGGCGCAACCTCTCTACAACCAACAAAAAACCCACGTACTGGCGGTAAACGGTGAAATCTACAACCACCAGACATTGCGCGCCGAATATGGCGATCGTTACCAGTTCCAGACCGGGTCTGACTGTGAAGTGATCCTCGCGCTGTATCAGGAAAAAGGGCCGGAATTTCTCGACGACTTGCAGGGCATGTTTGCTTTTGCCCTGTACGACAGCGAAAAAGATGCATACCTGATTGGCCGCGACCATCTGGGGATCATCCCACTGTATATGGGGTATGACGAACACGGTCAGTTGTATGTGGCCTCAGAAATGAAAGCCCTGGTGCCAGTTTGCCGCACGATTAAAGAGTTCCCGGCGGGGAGCTATTTATGGAGTCAGGACGGCGAAATCCGTTCTTATTATCATCGCGACTGGTTCGACTTTGATGCAGTGAAAGATAACGTGACCGATAAAAATGAACTGCGTCAGGCACTGGAAGATTCCGTAAAAAGCCATCTGATGTCTGATGTGCCTTACGGCGTGCTGCTCTCGGGTGGTTTGGATTCCTCAATTATTTCCGCGATCACCAAGAAATATGCCGCTCGTCGCGTAGAAGATCAGGAACGCTCTGAAGCCTGGTGGCCTCAGTTGCACTCCTTTGCCGTAGGTCTGCCGGGTTCACCGGATCTGAAAGCAGCCCAGGAAGTGGCTAACCATCTGGGTACTGTGCACCACGAAATTCACTTCACTGTACAGGAAGGTCTGGATGCCATCCGCGACGTGATTTACCACATCGAAACCTATGATGTGACCACCATTCGCGCTTCAACACCGATGTATTTAATGTCGCGTAAGATCAAGGCGATGGGCATTAAAATGGTGTTGTCCGGTGAAGGTTCTGACGAAGTGTTTGGCGGTTATCTTTACTTCCACAAAGCGCCGAACGCTAAAGAACTGCATGAAGAGACGGTGCGTAAACTGTTGGCCCTGCATATGTATGACTGCGCGCGTGCCAACAAAGCGATGTCAGCCTGGGGCGTGGAAGCACGCGTTCCGTTCCTCGACAAGAAATTCCTCGACGTAGCAATGCGTATTAACCCGCAGGATAAAATGTGCGGCAACGGTAAGATGGAAAAACACATCCTGCGTGAATGTTTTGAGTCGTACCTGCCTGCAAGTGTTGCCTGGCGGCAGAAAGAGCAGTTCTCCGATGGCGTCGGTTACAGTTGGATCGACACCCTGAAAGAAGTGGCGGCGCAGCAGGTTTCTGATCAACAGCTGGAAACTGCCCGCTTCCGCTTCCCGTACAACACGCCGACGTCCAAAGAAGCGTATCTGTACCGGGAGATCTTTGAAGAACTGTTCCCGCTTCCGAGCGCCGCTGAGTGCGTGCCGGGCGGTCCTTCCGTCGCTTGTTCTTCCGCTAAAGCGATCGAATGGGATGAAGCGTTCAAGAAAATGGACGATCCATCTGGTCGTGCGGTTGGTGTTCACCAGTCGGCGTATAAGTAAGAAATGCGGTACTGCCCCGGAGAAATCCGGGGCAATTTCAGTTACTGGGGCGCTTGTTGATTCTGATATGCAGTGAGGAAATGTTCCGGATTTGCTACATCGCTGTTTGACAACTCATCACTGTAGGCCACCAACCAGGTCGCCTGCTCATCCGGAATATGCAGGCTGCCATTTCCCTCTTTCAGGCGTAATAACTCAAAAGATTTGCCCTTAATTACGGCGGTATAGGATTTCTCACCTTCCTGTAATGCTTTCACTTTACAGCGAAAAATCTGACCATCGATGTCATTATCAACATGCGATACCTGAACGAGTGCCTCATTAGACGCTTTCGGCCCGATTCGCATCATCCATACCACAGCGCCTTCCTGCCCACGATAGCCAAAAACATATTTACCGATTTCCGGTTTGACCGTATCGGCAAACGCGGATTGCATAAGTAATAAGACACCCATCAACATCGTCATAAAACGCAGCATAGTATTCCCTCAATAAATCGCCTGAAGTGATAGCAGAGATGCAGGCGTAGCGATCCCTGCCCTGTCCTGTTGCAACGGGCCAGTATTTCATGGATTAATTTCCCACCACTATTGTTGAATTCCGAATTTCATTCTGTATGACAAAAGAATGGCTGTAGGGCGGGGGAAAAACACAAAGTAAACAATAATTGACGAATATAGCGCCACGCTGTTCGCAACCTAACCAAACAGTCACTTTCGAGCAATTTTCCTTGAAAAAGAGGTTGACGCTGCAAGGCTCTATACGCATAATGCGCCCCGCAACGCCGATAAGGTATCGCGAAAAAAAAGATGGCTACGTAGCTCAGTTGGTTAGAGCACATCACTCATAATGATGGGGTCACAGGTTCGAATCCCGTCGTAGCCACCATCTTTTTTTGCGGGAGTGGCGAAATTGGTAGACGCACCAGATTTAGGTTCTGGCGCCGCAAGGTGTGCGAGTTCAAGTCTCGCCTCCCGCACCATTCACCAGAAAGCGTTGTACGGATGGGGTATCGCCAAGCGGTAAGGCACCGGTTTTTGATACCGGCATTCCCTGGTTCGAATCCAGGTACCCCAGCCATCTTCTTCGAGTAAGCGGTTCACCGCCCGGTTATTGGGGTATCGCCAAGCGG
>NZ_VATQ01000060.1:0-23865 GCF_005781135.1 Escherichia sp. E3659
AGTCCGCTGCATAAATCTACCGCGCAGGTTAGAACCCAAGGTCGGATACGGCATGCGGACTGCAGGCAGAGAAAACTGGCCGATTTTCTCTGCACGGGAGGGATAATACAAGGCTGGATAAGATGCGCCAGCATCGCATCCAGCAACAAAAAAGGGCAAGGTGTCACCACCCTGCCCTTTTATTTAAAGCTGAAAAGACTATTTCGCGTTGTAATTACGCAGCGCATTACGCCCCAGCACAATTCCCGCGCCAACCATGCCGCCCAGCAGTACTGCCAGAATCAGTGTGATGGCCTTTTTCGGGCTATCGCGACGAATTGGCAGTGTGGGTTTCATAACGTAACGGTAGGCATGAATATCAAGATCATCTACCTTTAAGCTTTCGATATCCAGCAGGTTTTGACGAGTCTGATAATAGTTTGGCGAGAACACAAGCGGACGAGTCGCTTCGTGCTTAATCATCGACTCCAGTGCTTCGCTACCTAACAAAAGCAACGTATCCTGAGTAATATTTTCACCAGTCTGCTGAATCTGCGGCTTTGTTACCTGCGCCTGATTCGCATACTGCAACGCTTCCTGAATCTGGCGGATACGCAGCGTTTTTTGCTCCTGAGCCACCACTTCCTGAGTTTTCAGGGAGTCCTGCAAGGTTTTCATACCCAAAGCGATATTATCCTTCAGGTCTTTCTCCAGCTCTTCATTCACTCGGTCATCAACTTGTTGAATGTATTCAGCCAGCTTTTTCTGTGCATCCTCCGCAGTGTGCCCGACATAAGAAACAGCTAACGGTAACGGCTGGTTTTTAACAGCAGGCTCGATAGTCAGTTTTTCGCGTTCTTCCTGATTATCCAGCGTTTCAGCTAATGCAGAGAAAGCAGAACTGAAGCGCCCAATCAACGCCTCCTGTAAATCAGCTACTTTTGGCGCAGACTGGCCATAAATTACATTCATGGCGTTGTTATAGCCGGCAATTTGCCCCACATCAGGTTGAGTGACAATGGCTGTTGACGTCCATTGCTCTTTCGCGACTGCCAGGTATCCAATAGCCAACACGATAGCCACAATGATTGTGGCTATAATGGTCATCTTCCCACGCCACAGTTGCATCAGTAAATCAATTAAATCAATCTGTTCCGGGTCATTGTTGCGCCCAGAAATATTATTATTTTCAACTTTCATCATTACCCTAACAGACGGAAAATTTCAGGTCGCCATAGTTTAGCGATAATCCGTATGAATGCCATAGGATAAACAATAAATATAATGAATTGTTACATGAACATAGATACCAAGCACTGCCAAAAAACACCTGATTACAGATAGTTAGTCGCTACCGAAAAGATCCCGGGTGTAGACCTTGTCTGCTGCATCTTTAAGCTCTTCTGACATTCGATTAGAGATAATGACATCAGCCTGTTGCTTAAAAGTCGCGAGATCACGTTCCAGACGTGAATTGAAAAACATTTCTTCCTTCATTACCGGTTCATAGATAATCACTTCTACCCCCTTAGCTTTGATCCGCTTCATAATCCCCTGAATAGACGAAGCGCGGAAGTTATCCGAACCGCTCTTCATAATCAGACGATATATTCCAACTACTTTTGGTTTGCGCAACAAGATAGCATCGGCGATGAAGTCTTTCCGGGTACGATTAGCCTCAACGATGGCAGAGATAATATTATTGGGAACAGACTGATAGTTTGCCAACAGCTGCTTAGTATCTTTCGGTAGGCAGTAGCCACCGTAACCAAATGATGGATTGTTGTAATGGTTGCCGATGCGAGGATCAAGACAAACGCCTTCAATAATTTGGCGGGTGTTCAGTCCTAAACTTTCTGCATAGCTATCCAGTTCATTAAAGTACGCCACACGCATCGCGAGATAGGTATTAGCAAAAAGTTTAATCGCTTCAGCTTCGGTTGAATCAGTAAACAGGGTTGGAATATTTTGTTTGATTGCCCCTTCCTGTAATAACGCGGCAAAACGCTCTGCGCGTTCAGAACGTTCGCCGATCACGATACGAGAAGGATGAAGGTTATCGTAAAGGGCTTTGCCTTCTCGGAGGAATTCAGGGGAGAAGATGATGTTCTCTGTCTTGAATTTTTTTTGCATCGCGGCCGTAAAACCTACCGGAACCGTGGACTTAATAATCATTACTGCATGAGGGTTTATTTCTGTAACATCTTTAATTACTGATTCTACACTGGATGTATTGAAATAATTGGTTTTAGGATCATAGTCGGTCGGGGTTGCGATGATTACATAATCAGCATTCCGGTAGGCTTCTTTTTTATCTAACGTGGCATTAAAACGTATTTTGTCTGATTGCAAAAATTGCTGAATTTCTTTATCAACAATAGGAGATATCCGATCATTTAGCATTGCAACGCGAGATGGTAAAATATCTAATGCTACAACGTTATGATTTTGTGCGATTAATAGCCCATTAGACAGGCCAACATAACCGGTTCCGGAAATGGTGATTTTCATTTCATGCTCTCAGAATTAACTTAACTATGAATCATGATGTTTTAGCACCCTGATAAGAGTTAAAAGTTTTAACGCCACGATGATGTCTGGTCAACGAAACGAAAAACATTTCAGATTTTCTTTATAAGAATAGCTGCTATTTATTAAGTTAGTATTAAGCAATGAATTTAAATCAATAAGATTGATAGCAAAAAAAAGCCCGGCGATAAATGCCGGGCCTTAGTTTAATACTGATTAAATCAGATTAATCCAGCCATTCAGTATGGAACACACCTTCTTTATCAATGCGCTTATAAGTATGCGCCCCGAAATAGTCACGCTGTGCCTGGATCAGGTTCGCAGGCAGAACAGCGGCACGGTAGCTATCGTAATAGGCAACCGCAGCGGCGAAGGTCGGAACCGGGATACCGTTCTGTACTGCATAAGCGACGACATCGCGCAGCGCCTGCTGGTAATCGTCGGCAATTTTCTTAAAGTACGGGGCTAACAGCAGGTTAGCAATCTTCGGATTTTCGGCGTAAGCATCCGTGATTTTCTGCAGGAACTGAGCACGAATGATACAACCGGCACGGAAGATCTTCGCAATTTCACCATAATTCAGATCCCAGTTGTACTCTTCAGACGCCGCACGTAACTGCGAGAAGCCCTGCGCGTAAGAAACAATCTTACCCAGATAAAGCGCACGGCGAACTTTTTCGATAAACTCTGCTTTGTCGCCTGCTGGCTGCGCTTGCGGACCCGATAGTACTTTAGACGCAGCCACGCGCTGATCTTTCAGTGAAGAGATGTAGCGTGCAAACACAGACTCAGTAATCAGCGACAGTGGCTCACCGAGATCCAGCGCGCTCTGACTGGTCCATTTACCCGTACCTTTGTTTGCTGCTTCATCCAGGATCACATCAACCAGGTAGTTACCGTCTTCATCTTTTTTGGTGAAGATGTCTTTAGTGATGTCGATCAGGTAGCTGCTCAGTTCACCGTTATTCCACTCGGTAAAGGTTTGTGCCAGTTCTTCGTTAGAGAGATTCAGACCACCTTTCAGCAGAGAATAGGCTTCAGCAATCAGTTGCATATCACCGTATTCAATACCGTTGTGAACCATCTTCACATAGTGACCTGCGCCATCGGCACCTATATAGGTAACGCACGGTTCGCCATCTTCAGCCACGGCGGCGATTTTGGTCAGGATAGGTGCAACCAGTTCATAGGCTTCTTTCTGCCCACCAGGCATGATAGAAGGTCCTTTCAGCGCGCCCTCTTCACCACCGGAAACACCCGTACCGATGAAGTTAAAGCCTTCTGCAGAAAGCTCGCGGTTACGACGAATGGTGTCCTGGAAGAAGGTATTACCACCATCAATGATGATATCGCCTTTATCGAGATATGGTTTCAGGGAATCAATAGCAGCATCCGTGCCTGCACCTGCTTTCACCATTAACAGGATGCGACGAGGCGTTTCAAGAGATTCAACGAACTCTTTCACCGTATAGTAAGGAACCAGTTTCTTGCCTGGATTTTCGGCAATAACTTCTTCCGTCTTTTCACGGGAGCGGTTGAAAATAGAGACGGTATAACCACGGCTTTCGATGTTGAGCGCGAGGTTGCGTCCCATCACTGCCATACCGACGACGCCGATCTGTTGCTTTGACATTGTTTACTCCTGTCAGGGGTGGTCACCGCGGGGTTGCGCGGCTTGAATGTGATACTGATGTTAACTCAGACAGAGTCATAATGAATAGAGTTACATGGGCTTTATCACATTCATGGCATTAACATTTTATATATGGCTCTGTGTAATGCTCATTCTTTAGTCTACTTAATTTTTGAGTAAATTAAGTATTAGTCGTGTTTTTTCTTCCATCAGCGGCACATCACCGCGCGATTCCACATTGAGACGCACCACTGGTTCGGTGTTGGAGGAGCGCAGGTTAAAGCGCCAGTCGGCAAAGGTCATGCTGATGCCATCGGTGCGATCCACTGCCAGCGCCTCGCGGCTAAAGTACTGTTCGACGCGGTTAATCGCCTCAACGGGTTGCGCCAGTTTGCTGTTGATCTCACCGCTTGCCGGAAACGTCGCCATGCGGTCGTGCACCAGTTCGCCCAGCGTTTTCCCTTTCAGGCACACCAGCTCGGCTACCAGCAGCCACGGGATCATGCCGCTGTCGCAGTAGGCAAAATCACGGAAGTAGTGGTGTGCGCTCATTTCACCACCGTAGATGGCGTCTTCCTTGCGCATACGTTCTTTAATAAAGGCGTGTCCGGTTTTCGACATTACCGGCGTGCCGCCTGTGGCAGTCACCACATCGATGGTGTTCCAGGAAAGACGCGGATCGTGGATGATCTTCGCGCCGGGATTTTTTTCGAGGAACGCTTCTGCCAGCAGGCCGACGATGTAGTAGCCCTCGATAAACTGCCCTTTTTCGTCAAACAGAAAACAGCGGTCAAAATCGCCATCAAAGGCAATGCCCATATCCGCGCCGTGTTTGATGACCGCATTCCGGGTGTCGTCGCGACATTCCGGCAGCAGCGGGTTAGGAATACCGTTGGGAAAATTGCCATCCGGCGTGTTGTGCACTTTGATTAATTCCAGTGGTGCGCCGAGGGCTTTAAAGCGGGCTTCAATGGCATCCACCACCGGACCCGCCGCGCCGTTCCCTGAGTTGATCACCAGTTTGAGCGGCGTGAGGTTTTTAACGTTGATATAACCGAACAGGTGATCAACGTAAGCCTCACGCAGATTGATTTGCTGATAGCGACCGCGTTTTGTTTCATCAACGGGAAGAAAGTCGTTGGCTTCTGCCAGTCGCTGGACATCGCGCAGTCCGGTATCACCGCTGATCGGGCGAGCCCCCTCGCGCACCAGCTTCATGCCGTTATAATCCATCGGGTTATGGCTGGCGGTAACTTCAATGCCGCCATCCACGCCGAGATGGAACGTGGCGAAATAGATCTCTTCGGTGCCGGACATGCCAATATCCAGCACATCGACGCCCGCATCCTGTAAACCTTTTGCCAGCGCCAGTTTTAAGGTTTCGCTGGTGAGGCGGACATCACCGCCTAAAACAATGGTTTTCGGTTTAAGAAATTCGCCATAGGCGCGACCAATGCGCCAGGCGATATCTTCATTCAGTTCTTCGCCTAATTTTCCGCGAATATCATAGGCTTTAAAGCAGGTTAACATAATTTATACTCTCTATTTTTAAACTCTACCTTTATCTTCAAATCGAATGATATCATCATCAACAAGATGAGAACCCGTCCAAACTTCAATTAATACAAGTGGTATTTCACCGATGTTTTCTAAACTATGCTTCGTGTTTGCAGGAATATATACTGACTCATTCTCTTTTAAAATTTTTATTTGTTCTGCAACTGTAACCTTAGCAATCCCCATTACAACAACCCAATGTTCTGCACGGTGATGATGCAATTGCAACGATAACCTTTCACCTGGATTCACTGTTACTCGTTTGACCTGATAGCAGTACTTTTCACTACCATCTATTGAGTCACATCGTCCCCATGATTTAAATATCTCCCTATGTTCTTTATGTTCTTTGCGTCCTGACAAATTAAGGTGTTGAACAATATTTTTTACATTTTGTACTGAATCGCGTTTGGATACCAGTAATGAATCTTTAGTTTGAATTATAACCAGATCCTGAATGCCAATAGTTGCTACCAATCCAGACTCAGTGTAAATATAACTATTTTCCGTCTCATGGCAAACAATATCCCCCATGATAACATTACCTGCGGGATCTTTTTCTCCTAATTCCCAAAGTGATGACCATGCCCCCACATCATTCCAACCGATATCCATCGTAGCAACAACAGCATCTTTTGTTTTCTCCATTACGGCATAATCAATAGAATCCTCTGGGCAACTCCTAAATATTTTATCATCCAATCTGATAAAATCCATATCGTAATGAATATTATTAACAGCTTCCTGGCATACTTTAACAATGTCTGGCCGGTATAATGATAATTCTTGTAAGTAACGATCAACACTGAACAAATACATACCACTATTCCAATAATACTCACCTTTTTCTATAAAGCTTTGCGCTTTTTTTAGATTCGGCTTTTCTACAAATGTTCGAACTTCACTGACCTCAAATATATTATCATCAAATAACACATTGCCTTTTTGTATATATCCATATCCTGTTTCAGGACGAGTGGGTTTGATACCAAAAGAAACTAAATTACCAGCCATAGCGAATGAAATAGCATTTTTTATTGTATTGCAAAATGTTTCCACGTTTTTTACTGAGTGATCTGCTGGAAGAACCAACATAAGTGGATTTTCATTTGGATGTTTCATTTTCAAAATTAAAGCAGCAATACAAATAGCCGGGGCTGTATTACGCCCTAATGGTTCTAAAATAATATTACTATCTAATTTATTTAATTGCCTAAGCTGTTCTGCAACAATAAATCTATGTAATTCATTACATATTACAACTGGAGAGGAAGTGTTTAATGTGGCTAACCGAGATATCGTTGATTGCAGCATTGACATTGAGTCTGTTAGCTTTAAAAACTGCTTAGGATATTCTTCCCTGGATAGTGGCCACAACCGAGTACCATTGCCACCACTCAGTATAATTGGAACAAGAGGTGAGTTCATAAAAATCTCCTGATAACTTTTTTATATAAATAGCCACGAAAACTAGCGGGAAGAAGTCTAACAAATACTCTTGTAATAATATTTATTATAAAATCTCGACATGAAATATAATTTGCCAGATAAAAATGATACTGCGCTTTAACTTCTGAAATAGCATATTTTATTCCCCCACGTCTTTTTGCGGTCTCCTTTGAAAATCTCATATCAACTAAGACTTGTTGAATATTATCGCCATTACAACCATTCGCTAACGATTTCAACCAAAGCGCATAATCTTCATATAAGTATTCATTTCCATAACCACCGACACGAATTATTTCACACCTTTTAAATGCTACTGCTGGGTGGTTAAAGGGAGACCTATTTTTTGAATACTTAAGAATAGAATCTCGGCTTGGTACTTTTTTTATTATGCCTTTATCCCCTGGATTAAATTCGAACTCTTCTACCCAAGAACTAAGAATATGAACATCATTATTCTTAGACATAAAATCAACTATACAAGCGAATCGATTTGGTCTATTTATATCATCAGAATCAGCGCGTATTACTAACTCATGCATACACTGCTTCAAGCCAAAATTTAGTGCTGCCCCAAGCCCCATATTTTTTTGCAATTCAAAATCTTTTATATTTAAATGATTTTTCCAACTATCAATAACTGAATTGAGTTCAGATGTAACCTCACCATCACGTATAATAATCACTTCATCCGGAGCAAGTGTATTTTTATAAATTGATTGTAAGGCCTCAGAGAGAAACTTGGGGGAATCCTTGATGTACACGGCCATCAAAACAGAAAACTTTGGACAGTCATCTGACATCTTTACATATTTCCTTAAACATATGCTGTAAAGTAACTATTTGTTTATTAGCAGAAAAGCGAGATAATTCGTCTTTAAACACTGTTTGGTCTAAATTATGCGAATAGCTTTTTATCATAGCATCACAAATTGAATCAATATCAGCATTTGTGACAAATCCTGCTTTACCCATTATCTCGGGTAAAGCCCCGGTATTTGCTACAATTGATGGCTTATTGACACTCATAGCTTCTAATACAGGAATACCGAAACCTTCGTTTTTCCCCAGTAAGATAAGAGCTCGACAATTTTTATAATAACCCCACTTATCTTCATCTGTAATATAGCCCAGTAGCTGGACATGGTCATCTAAATTTAATTTTTCAATAAGAGCCTGTAAATTTTTCTTGCCGCCATGATCACCCCCAGCTATCAATAATTTACAATTATCATTTACTCTTTTTTTGAACTTGAGGAAAGCCGTTATCATCAAATCGTATTGTTTATCTTCCTGCAATGCCCCTACAGAGAAAAAAAAGGGATCAGAATCAGGATGTTGTATAAGGCTTTTTTTTGAATCACCTAATATATTGTAAGTTACAATAACCTTATCACTATTGACATTAAGGGTTTTGATAATATCTTTTTTTGAGTTATTGGATACTGTAACTATTTTTTTTGCTTTGCAAGCAGATAGGTATGTAAAAAATTTCAAATATAATCTTTGCAGAAGACCAAATCTATTAATCTTTCTAAATGGAAGCAAATCGTGAATAGTGATTATTGACTTGCATTTAGAACCCAACAAAATCGGGTTAATATTATTTGGTGAGTAAATTACGTCATGATTACGGAATTTAAGCGGCATTAATAATTGTTCATAAAAAACACGAAAAAATTTCCCATTGATTCCTTTAACAGGAAAGTAGGTAATGTTATTGCTTTCCGGAAAATTGAATAACTCTTTAACAGGTATATCAGCTTGATGTACAATTATTATTTCACAATCAATCCCATTAAAAATTTCATTGATATTTTTTGCAATTAAATCTCTAAAGTATACTCCAACACCGTAGAATTTTAATTCTGAAAAAGATAACAAATTTAAAACTATTTTCTTCATATATATTCAACTCATTTAGGCTTAAGTGTATACTTTAATAAAACAAATACAAAAAGTGAGAATATGACCGCTGTAAATTGGAAGATCCATCCTGGGAATAAAAATATTAACCAAAATAACCATCTCATATTAGTTGCATATACGTCATTCGCAATAATTTTTGACAGCATCGTAAATAGAAAACACAGAAAGACAATCCATATAATAGGCAGGATATATAAATCATTTTGAATGAAGACCCAACCAATTAACGATGGGTTGACATTCCATGAACTTTCCAGTGATGGAGAAATATATTTTGCAAGCAAATCTGGAGTATTAATTTTATTATCAGCAATACCTAGTTTATTTGCAATGATATAAATAAAATTTTCCTCAAAAAAATCTGTTGATTCTCCATTATTTTTTAAAGTTTGCAGTTGATAAATATTATCTGTTACAAATGCAACATGAGAAACAGTCTGAACTCTACCAACAATCTTCATGAATTGTTGGTTGAAAGAGTCCGTATAATTTAAAAAAGTTAATTGTGTGCTGATAGCTTCGCCATTTCTGATAGAATACTTAATTTGTTCGACAAATGGTAACGCCAGAATAAAACATAGTAATACTATACCAGCTTTCCAGTTTTTTTTGTTTTTCAGTCGGCGATCGATGAATGCGATTAAAATTAGGATAAAAAAATAAGATATCCAACCGCGCTGAAGAAATGAAATTATCCACAGAGTGATAATTATGGGTTTAAATTTATTTGTTTCAACATGTGTTAAAAATATTAATACAAGTACATCAACATTAAGTAAAACAAATAACGCAGATATAATCCCACCTCCGCGCTCGTTATTACCTGCAACAAACAGGCCTGTATTGAATACATATATTATATAAAACAATTCCAGGCAAATTAAAAAAAACGCAACCAAATTACTATCGGAAGATGATAATTTTGTTGTAATTGGTTTTATTTTTTCAAGACCATTATATAATACTGATAAAAATAACAAACTTAGCGATATATAAATTAGAGATTGAATTATTACGACATACTCTGACTTAAACCCCGTTAAATCGCCAATCAATGACTCTCTATTATTTAAAACTACAATTGTTGCAATGATATTAAGTGTAAGAATTAGTAATGTGATTGGTGTCGTATAAAATTTTTTTCTCATTTAGTTAAAATCATCCTCTTGATTTTAGATAATTGCTCGTTTATAAAATTTAGCACCTTACCTTTCCATGTAGGAAAAATAGAAATCACAATGCCACTTTCACCAATCTTTCCCGATATGAAATGTTCCATAAAGACACATTTAGCTTTAATATTAATTCGTTCTTTATCACTATGTAACAATTTAGCTTGATACCAAACCGTGTCTGTGTGTATATCAATTAAATGACTACGAATAAATTCTCTTAGTCTTGGCTCAATTTGCATTCCCCATTTAGGTTGACTAATATCAAAATCGTTACTGGAAAAATAATTTGGAAGTTCATTGTAGCAACTCACAATTATTTTCGCAGCTTTTTGATTTATTAACATACAAAAAGAAGATATATACCCATGCATGGCATTCCAGGGATTGCTATAGCATATATTGTTATAGGGGTCAAAGCGGCCAACTATTACAGGCAATTCGGATCTTTCAGTCGTTAAATAATAACTTAAAATTTTTCTTAATATATATTTTGCATTATGTTTTAAAAATAATGTATCATTCAAAATGAGGACTGGCACTCCTGGTTGTGATGATAATTCATCTTCTAATAACTCTATGCCTTCCTTATATGCAGAAAACTCAAAAAGAGAATTTGTTCCAGTTTCGATATAAAATTCATTTATTTTAACCTGATCTACCACATGATTATTAGATATCACAACACCAGCCAGCTCATAATCTGGTAAATAGGCATACATCTTATTTATTATTAATTCCGGTTTTAGCGTATAGGAACACGCCACAATGTACAATTTTTTATTATATTCCATTTGATAAATTTTCCCAACTGACTGAAGGTGACAATAAAGAAGCCATACAATGAGTTGAAAGGGCAGGAATAGGTGAAAGAAGCCTAACTCTAAATATGTTAGTAAGTATTAAAAATAATTTGTAATCATAAATAGCTAATTGTAGAATCATTTTTGTTTTATCAAAGACCTTAGCTTTCATAATATATGTTGCACACGTACTCGGTGTTATTTTCCAATGCCTACTCCCAGAGTAAAAAACAATAGTTTTTTTATTTTTATTTTTTAATGAATCAGGGTGTTCACAATACTCACTATATTTGTCAGGGTGGTCATAAAGCGTTGCCATATCCCACCTTATATTTGATTTAGCCAGATTAAATACTTCATCAATCCATTTAGGCTCATGCAAATAATCATTTTCTAAAAAATATATTAAATCATGTTCACCTATCTTTCCTGCTCGACGATCTTTATCCACTAATTTTACACATTCACGCCATGCTTTACGCTGATCTCCACCATCGATGATGAATATTTTTTTATTATTTATATCGCTATTTTCAAAACACACATATAAGGGATCTAAAGAAGCAACGTTTGATGGACCATCAAAAATAAAATTAAATGCTATTTGATCTTTATATTTTGAATTTTTTACTGTGCTAATCAGATTTACAAAGCACTTCTCATGGCTAAACCACTCCGGTCGATTATTTTTAGTTGTTCGACTAATATCCGTGTGTCGAAAATAAATATGAACTTTCACAAATCATCTCCAATAATACTTGATTTAAAAACAGACTCGAGCTCCAATAACCTCTTACTTCTTTGAGATATTTTTTGGGCTGGTATGCCTACATTTATCGTAAATGATTCACAATCATCTTTGACAATCGAAAGAGCACCAACAGCTGCGCCTTCATGTAAAATAACATCAGGAAGAACAATGCTTCCACAACCAATGATAACATGTTTACCTATAAAAACTGGCCCGCTATGTATATTAGTATATTCAGCAGGAACAACTGGATTAGACATATAATTACCAGAGTAGTCATCGTTGCTGGAATATATTGACACACGGGATGATATATTTGCATAGTCCGATATTGTGACTTTTCCCCTTCCAATAATTGAAGAGTATACTGCTATATGAATATAATCGTGTATATCAATCCCCCCTTCTCCAGCAGAGAGTACGCAAAAATCATCAATCCTTACATTATTTCCAATACTAATGTTGCTACATCCATAAAAAGAGGCTTTATCTGAAATCTTTACATTATATCCAACGCTTTTAAAGCCCATTTTTTTTAGCTGTACTTCATCTAAATACGCCATATCACAATTTACCCAACAACAAATTAGTTATTTTTACAACTATTTCTTCACTTAAATCTTTATAAATTGGCAAGCAAAGCACTTTATCTGCAACATTATTAGCTATTGGTAGGTTATCAACACTTGCTGACATCAACCCTCGATACATAGGCATATTACTAATTAATGGATAAAAATACTTCCGAGAGAGAATATTATTTGCCTTAAGCAATTCATACGCCTGGTCGCGACTCATATGAAAACCGTCATCTATAAGAATAGGAAAATATGAATAGTTGTTGTTTGCATTTTTATTTTCTGGGAAAATGGTAATACCCGGAGTCCCTTTTAGTAATTTACGATAAAGGTTATCAATAACTTTTCTCTTATATATTGCCTCTTCAATATGTTTTAGCTGAACAAGCCCAAAAGCAGCATTAATTTCACTCATCTTGCCATTTATTCCTGGAGCTGTCACAGTCAACTCGTCGGCAATACCAAAGTTTTTTAATCGGTCTATCCGCAGCTTGGTTTTTGCATCAGGACTAATAATTGCCCCACCTTCAAACGTATTAAATACTTTCGTCGCATGAAAACTCAGAATTGATAAATCACCATAGTTAAGTATACTTTTTCCTTTAAAATTCACACCAAATGCATGTGCAGCATCGTAGATTACTTTCAAACCATAATTATCAGCTATTTTTTGGATTTCTTCGACGTCACATGGTGTTGAGTAACAATGGACAGGTAAAATAGCTGATGTTTTTGGTGTAATGGCCTGTTCTATTTTTTTGTAATCAATGTTATATCCATCATTTTCAATGTCAACAAACACAGGTGTAAGCCCATTCCATAGAATGGCATGTGATGTTGCAACAAATGAATATGGAGTCGTTATTACTTCACCTGTTATTCTTAGTGCTTGTAAAGCTGTGATCAATGCAATAGTTGCGTTGTTAAAAAGGGATATATGTTGCACGCCCAAAAAATCACATAATTTTTCCTCCAGTTCTTGATGAAATGGTCCATTATTTGTCAACCATTTATTCTGCCATATCTTTTCCAGATAAGGCATAAATTCCGCAAGTTCTGGTAAAGAAGGTTGCGTTACTGGGATAATTTTATTGTTCATTTCAATCCTTATTTTTTATAAGAGAAACAATAGTTATAAACATCTCTTTATATATAATTCGAATAAGCATGATATATATAAAAGCATTTAATAAGATAGTGGAAATTATATTTAAAAATGGTTCTTGAGTCATTCTAGTTATAATATAACTTGAACTTAATCCGCTAATTAAACATAAACACCATATAGGCAGCAATTCTTTAAATTGCTTCCCAATTGTGATCGTTGAAACCTTTTGGCTAAATAATCCATTTAAAAACCATGAAAGATATGAGTGTAGAACTAAGCCAATCACCATTGCATTTATATTCATTTGCGTCGTAATGACAAGAATAATCGTCATCAATATTTTTTTAAGTATTTCTAAACGCAAAAAAAGATCACTTCGCCCATGAACCTGCAGAATATTAATGTTTATTGCATGTACAGGATATATCATAAATGCAATACATAGTAGAAACAGAATATCAGATGTAAATTGCCATTCCTTTCCTAATAAAACAGAGACTAACGGCTTTGAGATTAAACCTATCCCTAATAAAATTGGAAAAACAGTAATGCCTGCGATTTTAAGTGTGTTTAAATAAGCATCATCTATTTTACCTTTATCATTATAAATATTACAAAAAAGAGGGTACGTCACTCGCTGAATAATATTAGTGAGTGTCATTGCAGGTACGCTAGAGATCTGATTTGCCTGTGTAAACTGTCCTACAATCTGTGGTGTGAAGAATTTACCTATGATTAATTGATATATATTTGAATAGAATGCTTCAAGCAAACCTGCCAGTAACAATTTACTACTAAATGAAAATAATTTTTTAAATGATTCATAACAAAAATTTTCTTTTGGATACCATGGCTTATACATATTTAACACAATACAATTTATGACACTATATGATAACAATTGGAAAACCAATGACCATACGCCATAATCTAATGCAGCTAAAGTTATCGCAATTATGCTACTACTTGTAATAGCAATAAGTGAACTTTTAGCTTGGATCTTAAAATTTACGTCTACGGTGAGTTGAACCTTGGGAATTAAAGTTAGCCCATTTGAAATTACCGTCAACGCTAATATATCAAGCAAAGGTTCCAGTAGAGGTATTTGATAAAATAAAGCAACATAAGAAGATGAGCAATAAAGTAAAATATATACTAGTATTGAAAGACAGATATTAAATATAAATACTGTCGAATAATCTTTTTCTGTACGCTCCGATTTTCTAATTAATGCTGCACTAAATCCACTATCAATTAGAACCTGTGCTAATGATAGAAATAAAGTTAGCATCCCTACATAACCAAAAGAGCTTGGTCCAAGAACCCTACCCAAATACAACATTAATAATAATTGTATGGCTTGGGTACCTAACCTTTCAATTGTGCTCCATAATAATCCCTGTCTAGCTAGCTTATTATTCATCAATTAAACTTTCTCAAAAAGTTCTTTAAATGATGGTTGATTCATATCCTTGTTTGAGATAATCGCTTTTTCTTCTTTCCAATTAATCGCTAAATATTCATCATCCCATCTTATACCTTTTTCCATTTTTGCATTATAATAATTATTCGTTTTATATAAAAAATCAGCGACCTCGCTAATTACTTCAAATCCATGCGCGAATCCTTCTGGGATCCACAGCTGACGCTTATTTTCAGCAGAAATATTTACTCCCACCCATTTACCAAAAGTTTTGGAATCTTTTCTTATATCCACAACAACATCATATACTTCACCCACAACACAACGTACTAATTTCGCCTGTGAATAAGGAGGCAATTGAAAATGTAATCCTCTAATTACTCCCTTAGTTGACTTAGAATGATTATCCTGAACAAATTCAACCTTACGCCCCACAGCCTCTTCAAATACTTTCTGATTAAAGCTTTCCATAAAGAAGCCACGTTCGTCCCCAAAAACTTTTGGTTCAAAAATCAGCACATCAGGAATTTCAGTTTTAATTACGTTCATTTTATTAATAACCCTTAATCATTTTAAGCAGATACTGACCATAAGCATTTTTCTTCAGCGGTTCGGCTAATACTTTCACCTGATCAGCATCAATAAATCCTTTACGATAAGCAATCTCTTCCGGGCAAGATACTTTTAATCCCTGACGCTCTTCAATTGTTGCAATGAAGTTACTTGCTTCAATAAGGCTTTGATGCGTCCCCGTATCCAGCCACGCATAGCCACGCCCCATCATAGCGACAGACAAACGTCCTTGTTCCATATAAATACGGTTAATATCGGTAATTTCCAGTTCGCCACGGGCAGAAGGCTTAAGGCTTTTCGCCATTTCCACAACGTCATTGTCATAGAAATAAAGCCCAGTAACCGCATAGTTACTTTTTGGTTCCAGCGGTTTTTCTTCCAGGCTAATTGCCGTACCGTTATTATCAAACTCCACGACACCATAGCGTTCAGGATCATTAACGTGATAAGCAAATACCGTTGCACCGCTTTCTTTGTTAACCGCAGCGTCCATTAATTTTGGCAAGTCGTGTCCATAGAAGATATTATCTCCAAGCACGAGTGCACAATCATCGCCACCAATAAAGTCTTCACCAATGATAAACGCTTGCGCCAGGCCATCCGGACTCGGTTGTACTTTATACTGTAGATTAAGCCCCCACTGGCTCCCGTCCCCCAACAATTGTTGGAAACGCGGTGTATCCTGTGGCGTACTGATAATCAAAATATCGCGAATACCCGCCAGCATCAGTGTTGAGAGCGGGTAATAGATCATAGGTTTATCATAAATCGGCAGCAGTTGTTTACTTACTGCCATCGTCACAGGATAAAGACGAGTGCCGGAACCACCAGCCAGAATAATACCTTTACGCGTTTTCATTTCACCATTCCTTTTAATTCATCCCGCTCTGGCATCATGATGCGAGATGCAAAAATTTGTTAAATTGCCGTAGTCGTAAATAATTCGTTGAGCATTCGTTTCACGCCCACCTGCCAGTCAGGCAAGACAAGCGCAAAGTTCTGCTGAAACTTTTCTGTATTGAGGCGAGAGTTATGGGGTCGACGGGCTGGTGTGGGATAGGCCGTTGTTGGCACGGCGTTAAGTTTGTTAAGAGCAAGGTTAATCCCTGCTTTGCGCGCCTCTTCAAAAACCAGCGCAGCATAATCGTGCCAGGTTGTTGTACCGCCAGCAACCAGATGGTACAAACCAGCAACTTCTGGTTTGTCTACTGCTACGCGAATGGCATGAGCGGTGCAATCAGCCAGCAATTCGGCACCTGTTGGTGCGCCAAACTGATCGTTTATCACAGCCAGTTCTTCGCGCTCTTTTGCCAGACGCAACATTGTTTTGGCGAAGTTATTACCTTTACCTGCATATACCCAGCTGGTACGGAAAATAATATGCTTCGCGCAATATTTCTGTAACGCTTTTTCTCCGGCTAGTTTAGTTTCACCATAAACATTCAAAGGTGCTGTTGCATCTGTCTCCTGCCACGGTATTTCACCGGTCCCCGGAAATACGTAGTCAGTAGAGTAGTGAATAACCCAGGCGCCGACTTCATTGGCTGCTTTTGCAATCGCTTCGACACTTGTCGCGTTAAGTAATTGTGCAAATTCCGGTTCTGATTCCGCTTTGTCTACTGCAGTGTGAGCAGCCGCATTAACAATAACATCAGGGCGAATTTTTTTGACAGTTTCAGCTACACCTTCGGGATTACTAAAATCACCACAATAATCAGTGGAGTGAACATCAAGAGCAATCAGATTACCCAGCGGTGCCAGAGCACGCTGTAGTTCCCAACCTACCTGCCCTGTTTTGCCGAATAGGAGGATATTCATTACTGGCGGCCCTCATAGTTCTGTTCAATCCACGATTGATAGGCGCCACTTTTCACATTATCAACCCATTTTGTATTGGACAGGTACCATTCCACCGTCTTCCGAATCCCGCTCTCAAACGTTTCTTGCGGTTTCCAGCCCAATTCACGGCTAATTTTATCGGCATCGATCGCATAACGGCGATCATGCCCTGGGCGATCAGCAACATAAGTAATTTGCTCACGATAAGATTTCTCTTTCGGGACTATCTCGTCCAACAAATCACAAATAGTCAGCACAACATCGATGTTTTTCTTTTCGTTGTGTCCGCCAATGTTATAGGTTTCACCCGCTTGACCTTCAGTAACTACGGTATATAACGCACGAGCATGATCCTCTACATACAACCAGTCGCGGATCTGATCTCCTTTACCATAAATAGGTAATGCCTTACCTTCCAGTGCATTAAGAATAACCAGTGGAATAAGCTTTTCCGGGAAATGATAAGGACCATAGTTGTTCGAGCAATTAGTCACAATTGTCGGTAAACCATAAGTACGTTTCCATGCGCGAACCAAATGATCGCTTGACGCTTTAGAAGCAGAATATGGACTACTTGGCGCGTATGCTGTCGTTTCCGTAAATAACGGCAACGTTTCATTGCTATTTACTTCATCCGGATGGGGTAAGTCACCATACACTTCATCAGTAGAAATATGATGAAAGCGGAAGTTTTTTTTCTTTTCATCATCCAGACCAGACCAATAATTGCGCGCTGCTTCTAAAAGTACGTAAGTACCTACAATATTAGTTTCAATGAATGCCGCCGGGCCAGTTATTGAGCGGTCAACGTGACTCTCAGCCGCCAGGTGCATCACCGCATCTGGTTGGTGTTGTGAAAAAATACGAGCCATCGCTGCGGCATCACAGATATCTGCATGCTCAAATGAATAACGTTCAGAATCAGAAATTTCAGCGAGCGATTCCAGATTTCCGGCGTAGGTTAATTTATCGACATTAACAACACTATCTTGCGTATTATTTATTATGTGACGAACAACAGCAGAACCAATAAATCCTGCGCCACCAGTAACAAGTATCTTCACTTTTTTATTCCATATAGCCAGAGAGCATGCTGTGAAATAGACTGCTCCAGATTTGATTAATAGATGCATTAATGCACGCTACCGCCCCTGGCTTAACAGCTACCAGAGCACTGCGTACATTTCCACGATGTGACGAGCGTAACCCACTCGTGCCAAATCCGAAAAATTCAAACGCTAATTGTCTTACCAAACAGCTGTAGAAACAAGGAAAATCCTGGAAAAATTTGAACTATAATTGCAAGCTAACATGCTGTTTTTATTATATTTATAAAAACGACAACGGCAGTGAGATTCAATGAGCAAAACTTATGCTATGAATCTTCACTGCCGTTTTTAATTTCTTACTGACCGACACTTCCAGTCAGGAATTTGTTACTCGCTTAACAACTTCTCAATGCCTTTGCGGAACTTAGCGCCTTCCTTCAGGTTACGCAGCCCATACTTCACAAACGCTTGCATATAACCCATTTTCTTACCACAGTCGTAACTGTCCCCAGTCATCAGCATTGCGTCAACTGCTTGTTTTTTTGCCAACTCAGCAATGGCATCAGTCAACTGAATACGTCCCCATGCTCCAGGTTGAGTACGCTCCAGTTCAGGCCAAATATCGGCAGAAAGCACATAACGCCCTACAGCCATGATGTCTGAGTCCAGGGTCTGCGGCTGATCCGGTTTTTCGATAAATTCAACAATGCGGCTGACTTTGCCTTCGCGATCAAGCGGATCTTTGGTCTGGATGACGGAGTATTCAGAGAGATCGCCCGGCATGCGTTTTGCCAGAACCTGGCTGCGGCCAGTTTCATTGAAGCGCGCAATCATTGCGGCCAGGTTGTAACGCAGCGGATCGGCACTGGCATCGTCGATAACAACATCCGGCAGCACCACGACAAACGGGTTATCGCCAATGGCTGGTCGAGCACACAAAATCGAGTGGCCCAGACCTAAAGGTTCCCCCTGACGCACGTTCATAATGGTCACACCTGGCGGGCAGATAGATTGTACTTCCGCCAGAAGCTGGCGCTTCACGCGCAGTTCAAGGAGAGATTCTAATTCATAAGATGTATCGAAGTGATTTTCGACTGCGTTCTTGGACGCATGAGTTACCAGGAGGATTTCTTTGATCCCTGCAGCCACAATCTCGTCAACAATGTACTGAATCATTGGCTTGTCGACGATCGGTAGCATCTCTTTAGGAATCGCCTTAGTTGCAGGCAACATATGCATCCCAAGACCCGCTACAGGAATAACTGCTTTTAAATTCGTCATTATTTCATCCACCTGTAAAATGGTTGCTGAATTATAGCTTGTTCGATTTTTTTCGCCAGCATCAATTCCCCTGAATTGATTACTGATTTACTTCCGATGTTACGCCGCTTCGCTCAAGATTGCAGTAGCGTTATTCCTAAGTATGGCTCTATTTTTCCAGGAATGGTCGCAAATCTACCTGCCCCGTTCCGGCAGCTTAAAGTTAATATTTTCCACATTAACGACATGGTGATTAATCCTGTCGATATTGACTGAACTTTGTCCTTTTTCATTCACCGCATGAACATTTACCAACGACAGTAGCGTCTCGTTCTTTGCCATAAAGACACCACGAACGTCTTTTCGCAGGTCGAAATTCATGGTCAATGCCGGACCCGCAGTGGATTCTTGCATTACTTTGATATTACGCATAAAAATGTGTTGCGGCTTGTTGTGAAACTCCAGCGAAGCACGCGTCATTTCAATGTTGGTCAACGCCACGAATGAGACGGCATTCCCTGCTGAAATTTGGATTCCGCGCAATTTCCAGGCAATGTTAGAGTTATCAAGATGAATATTATTCAATCTGAAGTTTTGTGGTATTGAGAGATACTTACCTTTAATGACTCCGTAACCGATTAACATTCCGGCACTATTGGTCATTTTTATATTGTCAATAACAAAGTTATCACATCCATATATCGCTACCGTGGCGTTATCAATACCCGCTTTCTTGCTGAAAGCTGGCGTAATATTATGAGCCTTGATATTACGAATGATGAAGTGTTTGCCGTTCTCAACATGAATCAGTTGCCGACAATCCGATCCCGTGATATTCGCCACGACAAAGTTTTTAACCGACTGGTCTTCCGGGTAGTTATTATCGTAAGTACTTCCTGCCAGTCCTATGCCAATACCCCAGTTGATTTTGCCATTAGTACAGTTGATGCGCTCGATGACATGGTCGGATATCAAAATATCACTGTCGTTAATCGCCACGTTCCATTCGATGGCATCGCCCTGTAAGTCGCTGAACTTACAATTGGTGATGTTGGCACCGATAATCTGATTATGAAATCCCTGGCGTAAAATGGCGTAATTAGCGTGGCTAACAGTCAGGTTATCGATAGTCAGGTTGCGCATGACACGTTTATTTTTGCCGCCGATATAAATCTGCGTTACCGGGCCAAAGCCGCTCATCGCCAACCCTTTGATGATGCAGTCAGAACCGCGCACATCCAGGGTGATGTTATGTATACTGCCCCCCTCTTCCCCTGTCACCTGGCTGCCGTCCTGTAAGACAAATCGCCCTCTGCCGTTGCCGCGCAGGCTTCCAAGGATGCGTAACGTTTTACCGGGAGGGATGAAGATGCCGGTGTTGATATTGTCACAAACCAATCCGGCAGGGACGACGACCGTTTGCCCTTCGCTGAAGGCTTGTTTAAATGAGGCGATCCAGTCGTGCGGATTGTAATCGTTGATATTAACGCTTGGTCGGGCAGGAAGTGCGCGGGCGAAGGGGGTATGGAGGAAGGCAAGCGCCGAGCTTGCCGTCAGGAAGGTGCGTCGGGAGAGTTTTTTAAATGACATGCGTTCTCCTCTATAAAGCTTGCAACAAGCTGGCGAGTTCTCGGTTAATCACCTGCTGGTTAAAATCGTGTTCAACTTTTTCGCGCGCGCGTTTGACGACCGGAGCCAGTTCGTCGGTGTCCAGTTGGCTAAACGCCGCCAGACGTTGCGCCAGTGCGCGAGCATCGTTCTCAGGCACCAGCCAGCCGGATTTATCGGCCTCCACCAGTTCCGGAATTCCGCTATGCAGAGTAGAAACCACCGGAATGCCGACCGCCATCGCCTCCATCAGCGCCACCGGAATGCCTTCCATATCGCCATCCGCACCCGTTACCGATGGCAACAGGAAGACATCCGCGTCGTCGAGCATCGCCTTCACTTCATGGCTCGGTTTAAAGCCCGGCATCTCTACCACATCTTCCAGTTGATATTGTTCGATGAGCGTGCGCAGGCGTCGTTCCCACGGGCCAATGCCGAGGATGCGATAGCGAAATGCCACGCCCTGCTCTTTCAACTGACGGCAGGCTTCAATCGCCACATGCAGGCCTTTTTTCTCGGTTAAGCGTGCGACGGAAATAATCTCCAGCGGTGTTGCGGGCGCTTTCACGGGACGCGGGCTAAAGCGCGTCATATCTACGCCCATGCGCGATACGGCGATTTTTTCCCTCGGGCAGCCCATTTTTTGCAGCCTTCCGGCCCACAGATCGCTTATCGGTAGCATCAGGTCGCCGCGGCGAAACAGTTGTTGATATTCGGGAGTGTAGTGGTTGAGCACTTCCCGACTGGAAATATCAATACCGTGGAAAATAGTGGCAATTTTGCCGCGAATGACACCCAATTCGCGTAGTTTTGCTGCGGTTACCCCCGCAGGGCCAAAATGAGCGATAAAGACATCGGCATGAAACGGTGTTGCGACCTGGCCGCAAATGGCAGACAAAATCAGGTTTCGCGACTCTGCACCATAGCGTTTGAGGTTGAGCGCCTGCCAGGTATTTTTACGATGAATGCCGCGTAACGTCTGGCTGGCGCGGTGGCGCAGTTTCGCCACTTTGCCCGTAGGTTCGTCCTGTAACCAACGGGTTCTTGCGGCAAGGTTGTATTTCGTCCAGGCAGCGTGGGTGTTCTGTGTGTCGCCTTTTTGCAGCGCGACAATCTCCACCTCAAATCCCATATCAATAAACGCGGTAATTTGGTTGAGGACGAAGGTTTCCGACGACAGCGGAAATTTCAATAAGAAGAAGCCGACCTTCATTTCACCTCCCCGATGCGCTCAAGCACAGATTGCACCATCTGCATTCCCGTCTGACGTTCGCGACTGACGGCTTCGTTAAGTCGTGCATTCAGCGCCGGAAGCTGGCCTAAGGTATCCGCAACCATCGCTTGCAAGCTGCCGTCCAGTAAATGACGGATATCAATCGCCATCTCTGGCAGCCCCAGTTGTTGCATTATCCCGGCGGATTTATGTTCATAGTTGATGGCAATCGCCGGAGTGGCAAAGTTCATTGAGATAATGGCGGAGTGCAGGCGCGTACCGACGGTGAGCTCACAGGCACCGAGGATTTTGCCCATTTCCAGATCGTTGAGTTCATCCATCACCACGTGGTAACGGGCAGGATCGCTGATGTGCTGGCGCAGGTTGAGCGCCACCATGCGGTCGTCTTTGTTATAGCTGTCGATGCCCGTACAGGTGGAAAGCGCAATCACCTGATAGCCTTCGTCGAGAATGCGATTGACCACCCCGGCAAAGGCTTTTTCATACGCTTGTTGAGTGGTGCCGAGACGTTTGTCGAACGGTGCCAGTTCGCGCAAGGTAATTGCTACCGTTTTCTGTTGTGCGGCAACCTCCAGCCAGTGTTGGACGGCATAGCTGGCGGTGAAATCTTCTGTATGGTGATCGACCAGCCACGCGGTATCGACGCCATGTTCCACTTTTGCGGTAGTGATATTGCTGCGTTTCATCAGATCAAGGCTGACCGATTCGCGCAGGATCAGCACGTCGCAATGACCAAAGACATAGTTCGCCAGTTGGTTAAATTGCTCATCCTGGAAGGGACCAACACTGTGACCAATCATAAACAGCGGCTTTTTCGCCATGAAAGTGCAAAGTGCATGTTCAAACTGCGGCACGCCATAGAGATCGACAAAAAACGATCCGCCGACCTGAATAATGGCGTCGTAACCTGACAGCAGGCGCACGAAGTCGGTGAATCCTTGGGCGATGGCGATATTACGCAGCTTGCCAGTGTCGGTGACGCGTGAGAGCAATACCTGATGCTGGTAGCGGCGACGGAGGACTTTTTTAACGCGCCCGACAACGCCCGCCGCGCTGTTGTGTTGTTTCATTTGCAGGAACAGCGGATCGCCCATTACCGGGCGGTTGAGCAGCCAGGAAGAACTGACAGGATAGCGGCTCATCACGTCCACTTCGGCGTGTGGATTGAGGATGTTGATGGCATCAAGTAAGCCGCGCAAGATGGCGCTGTCGCCACGATTGCCGCAAGTGTGGTTGCCCAGAATAAGTAATTTCATTTTTTCCTCATAAATTTGATGCCAGGTGAAGCTGTGTTTGTTGTGTTCGTTGCCGCTTTTTGCCTGATGCGACGATGACGCGTCTTATCAGGCCTACAAGTCCCGAGCACAGAACCGTAGATACTGTTATGGCCT
>NZ_VATQ01000061.1:0-37385 GCF_005781135.1 Escherichia sp. E3659
ATGCGTTCGGGAAGGAATGGGATGCACGGTACCCGCAGATAAGTCGCAGCTGGCGGGCAAACTGGCCGAATGTTGCCACCTTCTTCGTGTACCCGGAGACGATCCGCAAGGTTATCTACACCACTAACGCAATCGAATCGCTGAATAGCGTCATCAGACATGCGATAAAGAAACGGAAAGTGTTCCCGACAGATGAATCGGTGAAAAAAGTGGTGTGGCTGGCTATCCAGTCAGCCTCACAGAAATGGACGATGCCACTTCAGGACTGGCGGATAGCCATGAGTCGCTTTATTATCGAGTTCGGTGACCGCCTTGACGGTCACTTCTGAGAAAGGCATTTACACAGAATGATGTACAGGCTCTCTATAATCGCCTCCGCAGTCTCGGGGCTACCCATGAGCAGGCCGCACTTATGGCAGGAGGCGCCGGGCACTGGTGGAGACACAGCGAAGCTGGGCTGAACCGTATACTTACAGTCGACTACTTTGATGCTTTAGGCTTCCCTCGACTCGCATAACCTCAACTTCTCGAACCGCCCGGTGCGGACCCGCATGCCGGGTGGTGTGGCAGGGGCGCAGCCTTGTGCTGCCCCCTATGCCGATCAATAACTCCACTTCTTAAGTGTTGGTCCCATATAACTCACGTAGCTTTTCGGCTACTGAAGATACGGGGATCTCACCAGTGGCCGCCCCATGGTAAGGTCTACCAGCACGGGAGAATCATAGACCTGCACACCGTTACGGCGCAGAAATAACAGCGCACTGTTTAGCGCGGTGCGCTTATTTGCATAATTGAAGATACGCCATCTCGCAGTAGCCACCAGGTAGGTTGCGGAGACTTCAAAAAGGTCGATGATCTCTTCATATACAACTCTGGGCTGGGCTCTCCCGATAATGGTTTCTGCCCTACCCGGATCCGGCAGGCCGTAGTAAGCGCAATAAGCTCTTCCGGTGATATATGCCTAATTATCGGTTAACCAGTTCCTTGTTGGTGGAATCCAGTGTGTCAAACAGGGATGCAAATTCGGCATCCAGCGTCGCTTTTTTGTAGGCTTCGAAAGTAACCTTGTTGACAATTACAGCTGGCTCGCGGCCTCTGCGGGTGATTTCAACCTTTTCCCCGGCTTCAACATTTTTGAGCACTTCAGTAAGGTTGCCGCGTGCGGTACGTAAGTTGATGGATTGCATAAAAACCTCGTGTACTCGTTATGTGTATACAATCATGGGTTTTAATGACACAAAATACCACTTCTTTGCGCCTTAAATCACTGGGTAATCGTCAAATTTCCCACTCCTGGCATCATTGATGATGTGAGTGATCACACCAAACACGGCATTACTGCCCATGCATCCATCGTCATCCTTTGGCAACCTTCCTCCTTCCAGGCTCTTAAATTCTTCAGGTGCTGACGCGGATACTTTCGGTATCTCTTTACGCTATAGCACATACAAGCAGTGAACTATCAACTGGTGCGAGTGTAGGGGCTCAATGCTAATGTCTATTTGAGGACTGCAGATGTTTTCCTCGGCTGGGTAAGTTGTTAACCCCAGAATTTGGGCCAAGTATTGTATGTGGCGAAGCTGGTACAGGAACAAAGGGATAACCGTCGTTTTAAAGCTCTTCCATCGGTGAATAGCCCCGATGTGACCCGGAACAAGTCTCAGCATTCACGGGATGAAAACGATTTGCTTGATGCGATGATAAAACTACAGAACGGCTCTGGGCAGAAGGTCTAAGAATACACGCCTTGCTCTAGTCGTGTTATTAACGCTATTACCGTTTGGATTCCTGATTCGCTCCCCATAAGTTCTTCAGGGGGTTGCCACCGTAACGCTCGGTTGGGTTCATGGCACCACTTTTGGGCCGCACTTTCGTTACCTTCAAACAATTGCGTAGCCAGTTGATGGACATCTTCTCTGTTCAAGGAGTCAACTCCACTATTTAGTTATCGTTTTCTTAATCTGTTTAATGACTGGATATGAACTTCGCTACTCATTTTAGCAATGAGTAACAAGTCAATGTATCAGATGCATTCGTGACTAATACAAATAAATGCGTATAACCATTTGACAATAAAGGTTTAGATGAAAAAAGAGAGAGTGAAATCGAATTTCACTCTCTCCATTCGGGCGCTAGGCTGGTTAGCCTCATTAAATATGATGTAACCAACGCGTCCCCCTGTATGCTAGACGCTTACAACTATAATCACTGTACATCATGGATGCAACTTTTTTGCTAATAACATTCAGCAGAGGTTGCAATGAAGTGTATGTATGTCGAACGCTACCAACCTGCATCAGTCAATGGAACCTGTTGAGTTGTTCAGCTATATCGACGTTGTTTGATTTACTTTCCATTGCCCATACAGTACTGACCGCGTATCTATAGAAAGGAGTGGTTTATCATTGATTGTAAATCATAAAAAGGGCAGCCTCACCAATTATCAGACTCTGTTTGTCCGACAATATCTCAAATGATACAACCAGTTCTAATCAAGATAAAAGAAAGGTGGTTTAATATAATAACCCAGGCAGCACTCCGTTATATCCCTTTTATTATTAACGAAAACAACCGAACAATCGTTGGGCATGATCTTTTACATCCAGTATACCAAACAACTCTCAATTTAAACTGAGAATGTAATTTGATAATAACTATCCAGATACTGGCTGGCGAGAGAATTTAACATATGGTAATTATATGTTCTATAAATAATTATTTTGCCATTTTAAATTCTATTAATATTATCGGAGTTATTTACGCTGAAAGGAAAATATTTACTTTATTAGTGGATGGTGAATGGCATTGTAAGTGTTTTAGTTGGTGGTTATATTTTTTTTGATATTAAAAATATATGATTGATGTCTATTATTTCCTCAACAATCTGTTCCCTGGAGCTACCATTTAAAATAGCCATGGATAATAGCAAGTAGCCCGTTTTAGTTCCAAGTGTTTTTTATTGCGCCCAATAAAATAATGGTGTTGTTGATATTCTTCAGGCCTAATATGAAGAGGTAATGACATTAGATGTGCACGGTAGGTACGAATAATGGAAATATCGGTTCGTTATATTTTACAGAGTAAGTTATGCGTTAAACTATCAGATTCTTATATGAGCACATTGCCCTTGCATAAATACAATTGCAATAATTTTCTACTCGAATTAAAAGATCGGTTTTGGAGATGGAAAAGTAACTTTTATAAATTTTGAACTATCGATTTAAGCTTCTAAACCATCCATTAAACTATTGTCCTTACTTGTATCACTTTTTAACCAAAGTCTCCAGGGTTTTCTCAAAACCCCTGAGCCTGCTAACGAAAATTTTACTGCTTAAAAAAACGCAATACTGCAATCAGTATCTGCGATATGCCGAGAAACTTTCGCGAAAAAACGTCTTTGCATGATTATTTCTCTGATTGCTTAGGATGACTACGACATAGGGTCACTTTTTCCTTAAAAATGACCCTATGTGCACCTCGCATAGGGTCACTTATTGATGAAAAGTGACCCTATGTAATCACGATATAGGGTCACTTTTTTTAAAAGTGGCACTATGCACAAAAATCATAGGGTCATTTTTCTCGAAAAAGTGGCACTAGATATATGTATAACTTAAATGACAAAACAGTACTTATCAACTCACAATAATACCAATACCCATTGTCAAAAAAGTTACTTTTATGTAGCATTAGAAAATATCCTCATATGACTCTCCCATTCCCATCTGACCTGCTTTTCGAACTGTTAACTTCCAGCTGCACTCCAGGCATTCAAAATGTCTCAAAAAAACACAAAAAAAAGTCCCATTTGTGAAAAGAAACTGATAATCTCTTCGGTATAGTGATTTTAAATCAGGAGGTCGCATATCTCATTCGAAACAATTAAAGTCATCGGAAATATCACGCAGCTTATTGCGTTCACAAATTTATGTGTTTCGGGAAGAAACTGAAGACATGATCACAATTTACTGGAGCGTGTGGAAGGAAAGGAGTCATCAGGAGATAATACGGTGAAGAAGGAGTATCTGGGTTGTATGTACCAAAAGTTGCATTATAATTGCTAATGTAAAGAAAGTTACAATTACATGGCATAAGTTTAGCACGTATAAAACGAGGTCACTGAGTTACATTTAAAAACTGGTTTCTGTAATGAAAATATGCGAAAAATACATTTTGTGAACCATGCGGTATGGGAATGTTGGATGATTGCGGGGATGGATGGATTTCTATAACCATTACGGCAAGAACGTTCTATTTTAACAGCGCGAAATTAAGAGGCTTTGATGATGTTAGTATCGCTATTTCATCATTATTTCGAACAATTAATGTTGACAAAAGTACCCCAGTTTTCTCATCTGCTAAATTTTCTCCTGTGTACAGTTAAACTTCGGCAATCAGAATACCATACGCTTTTACAAACATATTTTTGAAATGAACGACTTGTTTACTCCTGGTATATAAATTAAATTTTCTGGATTATTTGTCGGTTAGCGATTATAACGTAATGACTTACAATGCTACTCGAATTTTCAACATGTACAGCTAACGTATAAAGAAAACACTTAACGTTTAGTGTGTTAACAGTCCTGATTATTTTATCGAAAAAAAATAAAACAGAACAAAAGCGTGCAGATATATATTTCTGTGGACTGTCCACCACACTTAACATCAAAAGAGAAAACTACCGGCTAAAGAAAAAATGCAAAGTGGGAGTACTGGCAAAAAACGCTACGCTAATCAGTGATGATGAAATTGTGGAAACAAATATCTGAACCTGGATCTTGATATATTGTGTAATGGTTTATGCTAATGTCACACGTGATAATACCCAGCCAGAAAGGCTGGGTATTTCCGATGACTACGGATACATATCAATGAACACTTCGCGCAGATAAGAGTATTCCTGCTTATTCTGACAATAGTACTCCACTCTCAGCGTGCTCTGATCCACGCCCTGCGGCGGCGTGTCACAGCCCGCCAGATCATCTGCGGAAATAATATCCGTCAGATACCCCAGTTTTATATCAGCCTCTGTCACTGTGTAGAGCTGATTTAATTTCAACGGCGGGTTACTGTTTTCCATTTCCTGCGTCTGTTTATTCCACGCGTGCAGATATGCCGTGGCCATTATCTGGTCGCCCGCCACCAGGTGTTTTTGCCCGCCGGATAACGGAATACGGTATTCCAGCCCCTGATAACCGATTTCATTGCGCCCGAGCAGGACATCATCTTCATCAATCACCGCGCCGTCTTTACAGACAAATTCCGGCGCCCGATATGTCCGCTTCACCCCTTCCGGCACGGCGGGCTGCTCCTGTGGAATTTCAAATTTGATATCCTGCAGACGAAGGTAATTCACCCCCTTGTGCAGATAAGCATTTTCGACAAGACAGGCGTGGATGTAATAGGTCTTTCCGGCCTCGAAATTAGACTCGGTAAAATACAGGGCGATATCGGGCGCGCCACCATCGGCTTTAAGCGGGATCTGCGTTTTTCCCAGTAACATCAACGGGGTGTAGTGGTTCTTTTTCTGTATCTCTTTTCCGGCAAACAGATAGACTGCACCGCCCAGCAGATCGTGCGCCGTCACCGCCTCCCAGTTAGAAAGCAGCGGAAATGTCGCCAGAGCATAGCTGTCATCACCGGGGCGCGCCTGAGGGTTCTGTCCTTCCGTCACGCTGACAGCAGGAACACTCGCGGTTTCCCAGGCACTGTTGATAAAAAAGTTCGCGGTGCTAATCATCGTCCCGATACCATAAATCCCGGCGCTGAACGCGGTGAGCAGCGTGCGGTTTTCCCGGGGCTGTACATTAATGACGGCGCTCCCCTGGTCATCCAGCATGACGTAGAAATAATCTCCGCTGGTTCTGTCTGCCGCACAGGGGGTAATTTCACAAAACGATTCGTCACTGATAATGGCATCTTCGGTAATGCGGGTAATGAGGGGATAAAAACAGGCCTGGGTGTTACTCAGTCCCGGCACGGTCAGCCGCCAGGTCATGGCCGGACGTGAGGATAACGGTCGCGTGTTGTCATTGCTGTAATCAATTAATGCAGGCGTATCCGCGACAAAAGTGACCTCAACGTCGGTGTCGGCATCCCAGGCCACATTCCAGGTCACGGTTTCAGAGACAACCGGGATGCCGCTGTTATCCAGACAGCAGGAAACCGTCCACGACAGCCGGTCACCTTTCATCAGGCTGTCATCCACGGTCAGGAAGCAGCAGCCATACAAAGTATTGCCGTCCTGCCACCAGGAGATCTCAGGAGGATAAAAATTTCCTTTATTTAATTTAAACGGACATCCTTTTCCGGAAAAACTTTCACCGGCTTTCAGTTGATACTGAAACGTGGCATAAAGCGTCTGCCCCGGAAAGATATTACAGTTGTTTTCCGGGCTGACATGCAGTTGCCGGGATGAATTAGCTTCGCGGATACGCAGTGGCGATATCAGACACCACGCAAACGTTGTATATGCCCAAACCTCTCGATTGGCAATTTCCTCTTCTGTAAATGGCATTGTTGCCTGGTTATTGTTGTCTACATCTATAATAACTGCACCCTCTGCAGAGTTTTCTATTTCTAATTCCAACTCCCCACTAAAACAAAAACATACATTGTGTCCACAAGATTTGTTTCTGCCAGGAATTAATGTAACTGTATCAGTTAAATCATGGAAATCACCTGTGTTATTGATAACCATATCTACTTCATCATGTGAACATAAATCCTCGTAAAATGGAATGTCAATAATAAGATCTGTACTTATATTACCAAGATAAACGGTAAGGGTTATACTTTGTACATAAGGTGCAGTTGCTTTTTCTATTAGCGGTGTTACATTATTCGGTGTTAGATAGGGCAAAATACCAAATAAAAATTCTCCATTCTGATCTGTTTTTGCATTATAAAAACCATAATTATCAAGTTGTAATTTTTTTGCGTCACCCTCATAGGAGGTTTTTAGTATTGGGTTAGTACCAAGTGTAGTCCAGCCATTTTTGGTGATTACATCAACATGGTATTTAAAGGGGGCGTTTTTTACTGGATTGTTTTCATTATCAAAAGTTTTAATCAGATAATAAATGTGGTTGTTTTCAAGATTGCTTCCGTCAGTTGAATAGATGGAAGCACAGCAGGGACCTTTCCGTTGACTGATAGTCATTATCAGCCCATCTTTCTCTATCTTTTGGTATGTGGTATTAATTATATCAAGTGACATTTTTTATCCTGTATTTTATATATTACTCATACCAGGTGCGATGCTATAAAATAATAGCTGCACTCCGTCTGTTCCAGCTTACCGTTGCGACGCCATCAATGGCGCAGATAATTAATATCGCGCCTTTATTAAAATTGGCACTTATAAAGAGATTATGTTTTTATAATTGCGCTGGCACTGATTAATTTAAACATCAGTTTCTTGTCTGCTCGATCTTGTGCTATTCCATTTACTAACTTTTGTGGTTGGTTTTTTTAAGATATTTATCTCCGAAAATAGGAATATTACCTCTTTTATTTATAAAATAAACCTGTAGTCCTTAAGTAAAATGCTATAGAAATAATGTACCAGATGGAGATGTTCATATCATTAAGGGATGAATAACATGAACAACGTATTCCGTGTTGTCCGGAACGAATCTACTGGCGCCTGGGTCGCGGTATCGGAGTTTGCAAAGAGTCGGGGAAAACGAACCGGACGTCGTATGCTGGCCGGCTCTGCGATGACGCTGGTTGTTTTCGTATTAACACTAAACTGTGTTACTTCGTCGCTCGCCGCAACGGTGTCGATCCAGCCGGGAGAGAGCGTCTATCTGTCACAAATCTATGGCACAGGCGCAAATCAGACAACGCGTTTAGCTGATCTTATTTTTAATGGTACGAGCTCTTCTCCGGCAACGCTTATTGTTGACCGCCATACGGTACTGGGGTCTGACAGTTGGTTGTTTAATGCCACAGGCAATGCTGTTAATTTAATTAACCTGAGTGGGACCCGAAGAGCAGTGATTAAACTGCTGGACGGTATTGATATAACAATAAGCAACTCCACGGGGGGAGCTGTTTATAATTCCGGGACTGCTTCGGGAATTGTGTATGAACTCGGCAATGGCAGTCAGCTCCGTTTTGTCGATAACCATGCCAATAATGGCTATCGTAGCCTTATCATCTCAAATTCAGATGTGCTTTTTCGTGGGGCGAACGGTACTGTTGTTTTTGACAATAACAGCGCCTACTCCTATGACCCCGCGATAGATACCACTAATGCCGATATTATATTTGAGGGCAATGTAACGCTGACCAATAATGTTAATCACGCTATTGCCGGCGGCGTCATTCGGTTACATGACTCGGGCAATTTGATTTTCAGTGGTACGGACGCAACCGTCATTATCGGTAATAACAGTGCAATAAGTTCGGGTGGTGGGCTATTTTCTGACGGAAGTGTGCAGCTTTATGGTAATGCTGATATCTATGGCAACCGGGCTGTCAGAGATACTGCGGGGGCTATCGTTGCACAGACCGGACTGGTGATGGAGACGAACGGTATTGATGGCATGAAAGTGCATGGAAACTATTCCAATGGCCAGTATGCAGGCGCTATTCTTATCGGCAACAGCGCGAATTTTACCGGCACGAGTCTGCTACATGCGAAAAAGAGCGATATTCAGTTCTATAATAATTTCACCGGGGTCGGAAATCTCTTAACGCCCAATATGACATATGCGGTTGCCAATGCGATTAATATCCGTCAGCCGAATGGCGTGCTGAATATTGCTGCTGACGCTGGGCGTCAGATTCTGTTTCGTGATCCGATAACCAGTTTCAACTCCACTGGCGTGGCAATAAATGTCATTGTTGGAATTAATACCACCAACGGCAGCGATGCTACCGATGGGAAAGTGACTTTTAGTGGCGAAGATTTCACGCCTGGTTCTCAAAATACGCAATCGCGGATTTATGCCAATACCACCGTTTATGGCGGCGTACTGGAGCTTAAAGATAATGCTCAGTATGGCATAAACACCAGCAGCACGCGGTTTACATTGCGGGACGGTGCCACTTTATTGTCAACCAGTACGGCGGCGAATACAGTGAATGTGCTTTCATCCGGCACCATGAATTTTGCCGATGGTTCGCTGATTAAGAGCAATGGCGACAGCAAATTGAATCTGAATGCCGGTAGTCGGCTGATTGGTACTGCAGCAGGTGACACGGTAGCGATTGAAACCGACGGAGCCGATCAACTGACACTCGGCGGAGTCCTGTCCGGCCCTGGTAAGCTGGAAAAGATCGGCACGGGAACCTTATCTACGGCTAACGCCAATCAGTTCCTCAACACAGGTGGATTCAATGTCAAAGAAGGGACACTGGACGCGCAGAACATGGCGCAGAGTTTCAGTTCGCTGGATATCCAGCATGACGCGTTGATGACGATGGGCAACAGCGGCGCAAACCTGTCGATCACCGATCGCGCCATGATTGCCGGTACGCTGGAAAACGTCCAGACGCTGAACAAATCAGGCAGTGGAGAGCTGCAGATTGCTAATTCCGTAGGCGCTAACCGGTTGGATATGTCTGGCGGTACGCTGAAAGTTGATGCCGGTGAAACGCTGACTGTCGCTGCGGACGCAAATTTTGGCAGCGGTGTAACTGCGCAGGTTGATATTGCCAGTGACCCGGCTCTGAGCGCCGATACTCTCCAGCTTACCGGGAACAATACGCTGGATATCTCCGGCTATGCCCCTGTTTCTGATGAGAATCAATATACCCTTATCCGCACCCACAACGGGATCAGCGGTGATTTCAGCTATACCGTCGCAGGACAGGCTTTACAGGATTATGTCGATACAGACCATTTTCTGATCGGATGGGCAAAGAAAGATAACGACAGCAAAAATGTTATTGCGCAGTTTGGTCTGGTCTGGCTTAACACCGAAGACTCCAGTGCACACGGTACGTTCAACGTAACGGACAGTCACAGCTTTACCCTGGGAGACGCGCTGCAAGATAATCTGAACTCCACCGCGTATGGTTTCGGCTGGGACGGCAAAAGCCTCAGCAAAACCGGTGGCGGTACGCTGATATTCTCCGCCATCAACGGCTATACCGGTAGCACTACTGTTAATGAAGGCACACTGCGGACCGATATCGCCGACACACTGAACAGCAGCAGCGATATTATCGTCAACGGTGGTGTACTCGATCTGAACGGCAACAATCAGCAGGCTAACCGCCTGAGCGGCAGCGGTGGCATTCTGATGCTCAACGGCGCATCGCTGACCGCCGTTAACGCCACGGACAGTGATAATTCGCATTTTGACGGTGACATCATCGATGGCAATGTGGCTGACGGCCGCTTCATCAAGAACGGTGATGGCAGCCTGACGCTGGCGGGACAGACGGCCTGGACTACAGATACTGAACTGAACGCGGGTGAGCTTGTCCTTGATGGTGCCAACGGTGGCGCACAACTGACCAGCAATATTATTGGTAATAACGGCAGCCGACTGACTCTACAAAACGGCGCACAACTGACCGGATGGATCGACCCGGCGAATGTCGACATTGATGCTGTCAGCCGCTGGAGTATGACTGCAGATTCTTTGGTTGACCATCTGAGCAGTGCCGGGACGATCGCGATTTCCACACCGACCGATAATGATTTCAAAACCCTGACCGTGGCAGGCAACTACACTGGCAACGACGGTCTGATTGTGATGAATACGGAACTGGGGGGCGACGATTCTCAAACCGACAAACTCATCGTTCACGGCGATACGGCCGGTAACACCAGGGTTGCGGTGCATAATGTCGGCGGAGTGGGTAAACAGACTGACAACGGTATTGAACTGGTTCATGTTGACGGCAGCTCTACCGGTCACTTCGCCCTGACCACTGGCACTGTGGAAGCTGGCGCTTATGTCTATACATTGGCGAAAGGCACTGACAGTGCGGCGCAAAACTGGTATCTCACCAGTAAGTGGAAAGGTCCCGTTTTACCTGTTCGACCCGTTGTACCGGAGGCTCCGGTCAAACCACCGGTAGTGGATCCGACGGCACCAGATGCGCTACGTCCGGAAGCGGGTAGTTATATCAGCAATATTGCAACCGCCAACACGCTGTTTAACCACCGTCTGCACGATCGTCTTGGTGAGCCGCACTACACCGACACGCTAAAAGAGGACGGACTGGCAGCCAGCATGTGGATGCGCCATGTCGGCGGTCATGAACGCTCTGTTGCCGGTGACGGTCAGTTGAAAACGCAGAGCAACCGTTATGTGCTGCAACTGGGGGGTGATATCACACAGTTGAGTACCGACGGCACCGACCGCTGGCATTTGGGGGTGATGGGAGGTTATGCAAACGCGCGCAGCAATACCCGCAGCGACCGCGCCGGTTACGGCTCTGACGGGCGTATCAACGGTTACAGCGCCGGGCTGTACGGCACCTGGAACCAGAATGAGGCGGATAAAACCGGGGCATATGTCGATAGCTGGATGTTGTTCAACTGGTTTAATAACAGTGTGGCAGCAGATAACCGCGCCAGCGACAGTTACAGTTCGAAAGGACTGACTGCCTCACTGGAAGCGGGTTATACCCTGAAATCCGGAGAGTTTTCCGCCAGTCGGAGCACGCTGAACACCTGGTATATCCAGCCGCAGGCACAGGTTACCTGGATGGGCGTGAAGGACAATGCGCACAACCGAAACGACGGGACCCGTATTGAAACCCAGGGCGCCGGTAACATCCAGACGCGCCTGGGTGTGAGAACTTACCTGAACAGTCATCACAAAATGGATGAGAGTAAGCAGCGTGAGTTCCAGCCATTCGTGGAAGTGAACTGGATCCACAATACCGAAACCTTTGGCGTGAAGATGGATGGCGTAAGCATCAGTCGTGACGGCGTGCGTAATCTGGGCGAAATTCGCACCGGGGTGGAAGGCAAAGTGAATACTAATCTGAGCATCTGGGGCAACGTTGGTGTACAAACAGGTGACAAAGGCTATAGCGACACTCAGGGAATGTTGGGGGTTAAGTACAGTTGGCGCTAACATTGCCTGATGCGCTACGCTTATCAGGCCTACATATAAATGCAATATATTGAATTTGCGCGACTTTGTAGGCCGGATAAGGCGTTTATGCCGCATCCGGCATGAGCAAAACGCACGTTGTCAGAAAACGGGGGCCTCGCTAATCAAAATTCAGTTTGTCGCGGGCGCGACGAAGCCGTTGCTCGCCACGGCGATCGTATTTTTGCGTTGTTGTGACACTGGCATGGCCCATCGCATCTTTTACCGTGATTAAGTCTTCGCCGTTTTCAAGCAACGCAGTAGCAAACGTTCTTCTCAAATCATGAGGAGCGCATTTTTCAATTCCCGCTTCACGTTGTCTTACCTGCAAAATGTGATAAACCGCCTGGTCAGTGAGTCTTGCGCAGGTCACATCATCAAAACGGCGGATGCGCGTAAACAACGGTCCCGGTGCTTCTCCCCTTACCTGCTCAATCCAGGTCTGTAATCTTACCCATGTCCCTTCCGGCATGTAAGCCAGCCGTTCTTTATTCCCTTTTCCTAAGACACGCAATGCGCGTTCATAAGTGACAATGTCACTTAAATCAAGCCCTACCGCCTCGGAACGACGCAATCCACAGCCTAATAACACCCCCAACATCGCGGCGTCTCTCGGACCACGACAGCTACGATCGGTTTCGCAGACCTGAAATAACTGCCGGATCTCCTCTCGATGCAACGCGCGTCCTCGCTGAAGTTTACTACCACGAAAATTACGTACTGCAAGAATGTGCTGGAAGCTTTCAACATCCATCAGCTTCAACATCCAGGCCTCTTTCGCTACGCCTTTAAGTGCAGACAAATAGGTATTGATTGTCGCCGTCGCCCGCCCCGTATCCCGTAGCAATTCAGCCACCGCCATGATGTGGTGGCGACGTAAACTTCCCCACGGGCAAGTTTCTGCATTGGCGGCTCCGAGCATTCTGGCAACTATTCCCAAAAAAGATGCCATGGTTTGCCGACTGCGTGGCGAATTTAGAGAGAGTAAATATGCTCTTGCCGGATTAAGGGGATTGCCACTTTCTACAGATGTTGGCCATAACTCGATCTCTGAGGGAACGAGAGGTTGAAAGTCATTCATCTCAGGATCAATGTCGGACAGATGGGTCATAGAGGACCTCACAACAGCGAAAAACGTCAGATGCGCTACGTAAAAAGTTAACCATAGTGTGCCACACAAGCACCATTCGGAAAATCTACTTTTTCAAAGGTACATTTTAATAAGTAGAAGCAATGATGGTTCCCCTGATCCGAAACAACCCCTCCCCATAGAAACTGCGACGAAACAGCCAAACCCAGATGCCATCCGGCAGGTGCATAAAGTCCGCTCACACAAGATGTTATAACGACAAAATTATTCGTAGTTTATATTTCACACCAAATTAATGCTCACTACTGATAATATTATAACAAATAAATGACAGCATTTATCTGTATAAAAATAATAATATCTTTATGCTGGTTATGTTTATTAACCCCATTTCAATTCAACAATTAAGGAGTTTTTTATGCCAAAAGTTACCGGTGTTCGGGTGAATTACTATGATTTCGATATGAAAAAAGATATGACCAATGGGTCTTTTCCGAAAACATTATTCCCTGGGGCAACATTTCAGATGATGGTTGATAATGATGTTGTCTATAATAATACGGTAGACTGGAGTGTTTCCTCCAATGCAGGAGATAACACTGTTGCTGTCAATCAGGATGGTGTAGTGTCATTTTCAAAAGATATTGATGAAAGTTGCATTGGTAAAACATTTGTTATTTTTGCTAAGGAAAAAGCCACAGGGAAATATATTTCAGCTTATGTGATTAAACCTCTTCGCTTCTTTAAGCCACATATCGAAACCTGGGATGGATTCAATAGCGCCTGGCGTTGGGTTGAAGATGAAAAAGGGACTTTCCCTGCCCGCCGCGATATCAACAATGTCCCTTACAATGAGATAGAAATTGAATCATATCATGATATAAAACGCGAAGTAAATTCCGGACTATTTCAGGAATGGGGTTTTTTACTATTTAGTGGGTGGACTAATCCTTTACATGGTGCAATTGGTGATCATGAATCAGCAATTTTCTCTGAAGAAAATGGTGAAATATATGTTTCAGAAGTACGCTCCCATAACTCAAGAGATCTCTGGGATGATACGATGACTCTGTATGCGCAGGCTGTGGCGTTTTACGGACAATCTATAGTTGCTTGATGTTTTTTATGCACTTAATAATCAATATTTCTACTGCGTCATAAAATAGATAGAGAATTCATGAAGATACAAGACTCATCATTTGGTGTTTTTTTTGTCAGAATATTGAAAAACAGAACATCACAAGGTATTAAGTATCATTTGACCTGGCAAAGTGCAGAGTTTGACAGTCAAACCTATGACAGAAATATTTATGATAAAATTGTGTGTTATCAGGTGTATGATGCAACAACTGATACATGTATTATAGATAATATAAAAAAAGATACACTAATCGTAGATATTACATCATACGTTATACCAGGAAGAAAGTTCATAGTGAAAACTGTCATTCAGCATAAGGAGGGGGAGTATGAAATATATCCACAAGACAGTCCTGCTCTGCCAGTTTTCGTTCCGGATATACAATATGTACCATCACATGATCTTACTCATCCTAAATATCCTCTGTGGATTAACGAAATGTCTGCTGCAGAGCGAGACAAGTTAGAAAATGCTGATTTTTTCAAACAATGGTTATCAACGACGACAACACTTTACCCTGACCTGAGGAAGTGTCGCGATTATCGCGGTGGACAACCAAACCCGCCACAAATTCCTTTATGGGATTTAAAGTGGAGAAATGATGACTTTTTTCTTTTTCATGGTAATGAAGAGGGACGCCCAATTGCAGAAATTAAGCAACAAGGACTTACTCCTCCAGAAATTGATGGTGATCCTTTCCTTCATCAGGCAGTACATTATTTCTGCACAGAAAGTACGACGTATTCATTTGCCTGCAGCACTCTTTTTGCAGCACAGGACAGTACCGTTGATGCTTTCGATAAAGGCCCCAGGAACAGGTATGTCTATATGATAAATGCCCCTGGCGGGGTGGATGTCGATAAATCAACAATGGCGCCAGAAAGTGAACTTGAAATAGCCTTTCTCGGTGGGGTAGATGCCCAATATATCATTGGCGCGTTCACTTTTAAAATAGACCCTGAGAGTGAAGTTGGTATGGAGTTGACTGATTTTACCTATATGAATCGTGAAGCTTTCCCTCAGCCTCCAGAAGGAAAGTGCCATATCATTCTTGCGATTCAGGACTATGCTAATACAAACCTTACTGTTTATAGCAATGGCATTAATATCAATGAGGATAAGCAGCCTTATCTCACTGTAGATATCAATAAAATGTGTACTTTTGTTGTTGAATCAGAAAATAAATACAATTTTTTCATTAATGGTGAAAAGGTGAGTAGTTCCGCTGCCAGGATCTATAATTTAAAACCTGCAGATCATCTTATTAATGGGGTGGTTGTTTTTGAGTACTCAGATCTCCCATTCTTTTGAGTAATAAACAGAGTTAAAATGCAGATAGGCTGCGCTGAAGGTGTTAAGCAGCCATCAATAAATAGCCGGATCATAATATATGCCCGGCTATAACTCTATTTTGGAGTGTCTTTTGTCCAGAAAGATATCATAGAGAGTCTATGCCAGAAACGCCGAAATTTCCGACCGGCGTAACGATATAGTCAATGTTACGCATAGCTGTGTATGGTGATAGTCCCAGGGCAAGTATGCTCTGGTCATTGGGCGGCTAAGCGTACAAAGCTGGAATTACCAGTCATCGTGTTCCCCTTACGCCCCTGTGATGATCGTTGATAAACGCGGTGAAAAGCCCCGTCACTGACAGAACGGATAACAGGTGGATCCACGTCTGCTGGCATTGTCATTGTTAATGCCGCACAACAAATAGAACACATGAATGGAAAATAAAAGTTGCATAATCATAATGAATATGCGTTAATAGCATCGTTGGTTTGCAAGACAGACCTTATGAAAGCAGTTTTAGTAAAGCAGTCTCAGTTCAGTGTTATCTTCTGATTACCCTTCTTCGTGAGTCTCCTCCTTTAGTGCCTTAGTAAGTCAAAATCTTCATACAGATCACATTCTTGCCGCGTTGTGTGGCTCACAAATTTAGAAGGTAATATTTATGTCTAACAAAATGACTGGTTTAGTAAAATGGTTTAACGCAGATAAAGGTTTTGGCTTTATCACCCCTGCCGATGGTAGCAAAGACGTGTTCGTACACTTTTCTGCGATCCAGAGCAACGATTTCCGCACCCTGGATGAAGGTCAGAAAGTTGAGTTCTCGATTGAGAATGGCGCTAAAGGCCCAGCCGCTGCGAATGTTGTCGCGTTGAGCTAATTATCCTGATAATCAGCATATCTGCGATAACGAAGACGGCATAAGCCCGAGTAGACAGAATTGCAGTATTAATCAGATGAAAAAAAATAACCCGCCTTAATGGCGGGTTATTTTTTTTCATATCTACGCCGCCTGAAGTATTTAACGGGTAAAATTATCTGTGGCGGAGCCTCTATATCAGAGGAAATACATAAATTTATCTGAGTAAATTACTTTACTCTATTGGCTAAAATGGTCAGTAAACATGCAGTTAGATAGATAATGTAATTATGAATGCAATTTAAAATCTCCAATAGTATCATAGATATATTCCTAATTTTTTATAATGTTTTGTTATTTTAAAATAACCAACATCAAACAGATATATAAGCCATAAATAACAACAACGCTTGTTTGATTCCTCTAATATCGATGGTGTTATTTTTCTTTGAAATAAAACATTTGTGAATATAGGCAATAAGAATTTATCTTTGAATGAAGTTACGGCTGCTTTAAGGTTATCAGTAATAATGGGGATATTGGTAACAGCAAAGTGATGTAGAGTTGTAATCGTATTCTGCTAAATAATGCCACAATATTGTTTTATGTTTAGGATTAATGAATTAACACTTTATTCCACTACCTGTACAAAACAGGTAGTTCATCAGCAACCTAATGATTTTTAGGCTGCGAATTACTACTTGAACAGAGGTTATTATGCAAAATAAAGACGCTACGTTTAGTTGGGATCCTAATAATCAGCAGACTTTTAGGTATTACGATGAAACCATTTTGAGTGGATCTGCGGAAACATTTAATAAAATACAAGGTTGCGGGCTTGATGTTTACGGTATAGCTCTAGATGGTACTCAACCTGGCCCTCTAATTCTTCTCCCGGATAGTACAAAATCTAACGAGATTAACTGGGCTGTACCATCTATGGTGGCTGGAAATTCCAGGTTCCAATTTTGGGAAAAGGCTGATTTTCGTATTTTAGGTAACCGAAACGATATAACGTTAACTGATGCCTCGGGACATCACGGTACTTATGCAATTACTTTCAATTTGATTGACGATAGTCGTGTTATGCTGGAAAATCTAGATTGTGTTTATCTCGCAATGTCAAGGCTGGAAACAATGACAAGCCCAGAATTTTCTGGGGTTCAGAATTCAAATTTTTCCATTGTAGCAAAATATATTGATTTATTTTATAACGCCATGCTATCCGGGGATAGTATGCTTGATGTACAAGCCAATGTAGTTTCAACAAGTGACCCTACTGGCGGATTGCTATTGAATAATAATTCATCACTCTTACTAAATGTTAGGTTAGCTCAAGATATTGAATCAAAATTAGAACTTCTCAGTAGTTTTTCCTTTTGTGATTCATCTCATGGATATATTTACGCAACGTCTATCTATAATTACTTGCCTGACAATTATTTTGGTGATTATGTTGCGATAGATGCTTTTGATAACTCGACAGTGGATATTCATACCACTCAATTTTCACAGGAGAATGGGACAGGTAAGATTATTCAATTATCAGGTAATGCAACGGTAACAATTAATCCATTGAATAATATTATTCCGATTAATCCTGTGGTAGAGTTACAGAAACCAACAGGAAAATGCTGGCCAGGAATGATTAACTTTAAATCTGGTTCAAAAGCAACTCTAACATTAGTTGGAGAAACTCTTCAAAATATTTTTGACGTAATGGCGTTAAATGATTTAAAAATTGTGTACGTAGATGGGAAACCTGTTGATATTCTTAATGACTTAAATATTTCATTTAAAAATGGGATTGTCATTAAGTTGAAATGATTTTTGTTTCAATCTAAATTTATGTTTATAAATTATCATTTTGTGGTTTAATTTATTGAATGTGACAGAGCTATAAAACAACTCTGTCACATTAATCATCCAAGTATGGAAATGTCAAAACATTTATTTCCCTGGATACCGGAAGATGGCTAACTTTCGCTATTCAAACTCAATGTTAAATTGAATAACATCCATTCAATTTTATATTATTCACTATTTGTAAAAAATTATCCCTGGCAACATCATCTATTTGCGGATTCCAGGTAATACCTATATTCCATTTGGTATAATTACCCTCTGGCCTAATAAGCGATACGCCCTTAGGTAAAAAATAGTTGGTTCCTGCGGGTAATAAAGCCACGCCATACCCCGTGGCAACCAACGCTAATAAAGTATGGATATCGTTTGCGGCAGAAGATGGTTTACCTGTGTAATTATTTTCTTGCAGAAATTTTTCTGTTTGTTCAACCAATCCCCGACCTCTGTCTGGGGTCATTTGCAACAGTTGATATTGGTTCAGTATTGATTGAATCTTTTGCGACTTAAGTGTAATTCCTGCTGGAATAGCCAAAACCAGACTTTCTGTAAACAGTGGGCTGAAGTTAAGTTTATCCGTTAACGGTTCTCGGGTAAATCCAGCCAGAAGCTTCCCTTCCAGTAACATACGGCATTGCACATCTGAAGGAACATCATCAAGTAATACCTCGACGTCAGGATATTGTTCCCGAAAGAGGCTTACACATCTGGGAGCTAACTGAAACGAAGATATCCCAAATCCAAGAGTCAGCTTACCTGAACTTCCTTTTTGCAAATTTTGTGCATATTCTGAAAACTCTTCATAATGTTTCAACAATTTCTGCGCCCGGGAAAGAAGCTGTTTTCCTGGTTCTGTCAGTTTTGCTCCCTGGCGGCCCCGTTGAAAAAGGGCAATTCCCGTTATTTTTTCCAAAGACTGTATTTTCTTTGTTAGTGCTGGCTGAGTGATGTACATGGCCTCAGCTGCATCATGATAGCTCCCTAACCTGGCAAGTGTTACAAAGGCGCGTAGCAGCTTCATATCCATTCCCGTTGCTTATCAATTTTTGAAAAAAAGGAATTATACATACTATACCTATATGGTTCATATTGTTATACAAGGTTTTTATCTGAGAATAAAAATATATTGTTTTTATATTTGATAAACATCCTTTTATTTTTAATCTTCTGGTATAGCCCTGTACAGATAGTTTCAGGGTGTTTCATTTATGTCTGAATGAATTATTAACCTTTAAAATTATTTAATAAGGATATAAAGATGCCAAATATTGCTGTTTTGACAAATGATTTACAATATGAATTTACATATAAAATAACAAATGACCCGCAAGAACTTGATAAAAAACTGAAAGCATTTAATAAATTTCTTGATGGTGTAAGAAACCAGGGGCAAGCCGTTATACATCTACAACTTATTCATGATCCTGATGACCCGGCTGTTCAGCGTCGATACCGAAATCGGGCGGCTGGAATACCAGCAATAGCGGGCACACCAGGCAATCAAATCATTAATACCGTTTACCATCCATCAGATTTTATTGTGGTCAAAGGCAGGGATAGTGGCTTCTTTGAAACTCAATTAGATCAAAAACTCCAGGAACTTGGGGTCAAAACAGTGATTGTCACCGGATTGCAAACTCACGTATGTGTCCAGACGACAGCAGCAGACGCCTTCTTCCGTGGTTATAACGTCTGGGTTCCTGATGACTGCGTTTTTGCCCCCTCATCAGATGATACCGACAGAGCGCTTCAATGGCTTGCTGGATATTGTGCGACCGTCGCACCATCCACTGAAATACTGTCGTTACTGGAGAAAACAGGTGATTTACCTGAACGTGGTGAAAGGACAACAGCATGAAAATGACTGAAGCAACGCCCGATAACGAACTTGGCGAGAACTTATTTGCGCCATTGAATGAAACAATAATATTGGATCATGGTACAGGTGCAAAATTAAGCAGAGAGCTGGTTGAGCGTATCTCAGAAACATTGGAAGAAACTTATCTGGGAGAGATGGAGGACAGCGCTTTATTGGATCTACCAACGAATAAAATTGCTTTCACTACCGACTCTTTCGTTGTAACTCCTCTTATCTTTGGCAACGGCGATATTGGTAAGATAGCCGTGTGTGGCACAGTTAATGATCTGGCGGTAAGTGGAGCCCGCCCGCTTTATCTCACGTTGAGTCTGATCATTGAAGACGGGATGCCTGTCTCAGTTTTATTAAAAATTATCGCATCCGTTCGTGAAACTGCGCGTTTAGCCGGTGTGAAAATTGTTGCCGGTGATACCAAAGTTGTTGGAAAAGGCGAAGCTGATCAGCTTTTTATCAATACTGCCGGAATAGGCGTGCTGGAGCGGCCTCCTGTTTCGATAACTCATGTCAGGCCGGGTCAGAAAATAATCCTGAGTGGCTATATCGGGAATCACTCTATTCATCTTTTATCGATTCGGGAAGGTTTAGGGTTTGAACGTAATATATTAAGTGACTGCGCACCACTGAATCATATGATTGAGAACATTTTGCTTAATACTCCTACAGGAAAAATAGCTTCCATGCGGGACGTTACTCGTGGTGGTCTTTCTGCAGTCTTGCACGAATACGCCAGAGCCACTTCATGCCCTATTGTTTTTAATAAAGATGCGTTGCCCGTCCAGCCTGAGGCAGCTATGGCTGCTGATATGTTAGGTGTGGATGTCATTAATCTGGCCAATGAGGGATGTCTTTGCCTGTTTGTTAAGCCAGATGTGGCAGAGCATGTTCTGGAATTACTCCGCGCTCATCCTTTTGGTAAAAATGCAGCGATTATTGGAGAAGTAAAATCAGGCTCGCAGCCGGAAGTCTGCATGGTCGAATCTGACGGAACGCATACTATTATTGAGGAACTTTACGGTGCAGAACTACCAAGACTCTGTTGATTCTGAAAAAAAAGACACTTGCCGGTTTCGAGTTTGCGGCATTGTCCAGGGAGTAGGATTCAGACCTTTTGTTCATCGATTAGCCAGAACGCATGGTGCAACCGGTTGGGTTCTTAATGATTCCGAAGGTGTTTTGCTGGAACTGCAGGCATCTTCACAAACCATAAATAACATAATTGATGAACTGATCTCTCAGCCACCGCCTCTGGCACGGATCACTGATATATATAAGGTCGAGCTGGAAAAACCAGCGCCATATTATTCAGGCTTTGATATCAGAAAAAGCAATAATTTATCCAATATGGATACAATTGTTCCCCCGGATTCAAATGTATGTAAAGACTGTCTGAGGGAAATGAACGATCCGTCAAATCATCGTTATCGTTATGCCTTTATCAATTGTACCAATTGTGGTCCGCGTTATTCTATTATCTGTGGAATGCCTTATGATCGTGCACAAACGACCATGCAATCTTTTATAATGTGTCCACAATGTAATAAGGAATATCATGATATTGAAGATCGCCGTTATCATGCGCAACCCAATGCGTGTCCTGTTTGCGGACCACAACTGCAGCTAACTGATAAAGACGGCGTATCAATATCAGCTAATGACATTATACGTTTTACCATCGACAGGCTAAAAGAAGGCGCTATTGTTGCCATTAAGAGTCTTGGCGGCTTTCATCTGGTCGTGGATGCATCCAATGTCGAGGCTGTGCGAGAGTTACGCCGGCGTAAACGACGTGATGCTAAACCGTTCGCTGTTATGGTTGCCGACAGTGAAAGCGCGGCCAGGTGGGCGGTTGTTACCCCTGACGATATCTCTTTACTTGAGAGCGGGCCTCGCCCTATCGTTCTTTTGCGCAAACGCTCTCAGACGTTGCCAGAAGTGGTGGCACCCAAAAACCCCAATTTGGGTGTAATGTTGCCCTCTACGCCTGTACAACATATGTTGCTTGCTGATCCTGAACTCCCTGTCGTTATAATGACCAGCGGAAATATTTCCGGACAGCCTATTGTCATTGATAATAATGATGCAATTGAACAATTAGGAAAAATTGCAGACTACTTTGTACTTAATAATCGCGATATTCGCACACGAGTAGATGACTCCGTTGTTCGCGTTATTAAGCGAAAAAACACCCCCGATGCACAAATATCATTTTTGCGTCGCTCACGAGGTTATGCTCCCTACCCTGTTCACCTTCCTTATTCAGTTGGAAATGTTGTGGCGTTTGGTGCCGAACTGAAAACCACAATAAGTATTGGGAAAGGTAAACAAGTATTTATCAGTCAACATATTGGGGATTTAAAAAATGATACAACATTTAAATCTCATCTCGACTGTATAAAACATCTGCAAGGATTACTGGCCATAGAAAAAGCCGATATTCTGGCCTGTGATTTACACCCGGCCTTTCGTTCAACCCGCAGTGCTCTCGAGAATGCTGAGATCAGAGTCATTCAGGTTCAACATCATCATGCGCATATGGCCGCATGTATGGCAGAAAATGGTCTTTCAGGTAAAACCATTGGCGTGATTTTCGATGGTACAGGGTATGGTTCTGACGGAACAATATGGGGCGGCGAATTTTTATTTGGTGACTTCGAAAGTGTGGAGCGTGTTGCTCATTTACGTCCAATGTTATTACCAGGGGGAGATAAAGCGGTTAAAGAACCTATTCGAATAGCAATATCATTGCTGGTCGAAACATATGGTGAAAATGATGAGAGTTATATCACCTTACCAGCAATTCTTGATTTATCTGAAAATCGCCGTGAAGTCTTTACCAGGATGGTAGCAAGGAAAATTAACACAACGATGACTACCAGTATGGGGCGTCTTTTCGATGGCGTTTCAGCGCTTATTGGTATTTGTTCAGAGATTGAGTATGAAGCACAGGCTGCCATTGAAATGGAAGCGCTGCTAAAAAAAGATTTTCATATGGTTGAACCATTTACCTATATAATCGATGAAATTCACAATGGTGATATAAGTGTTGATTATCGTCCGTTAGTGAAAGAATTAGTACAGTCTATACTGGTCAATAATATCAACCAGGAAGATCTTAGCCGACGTTTTCACTCAACCATTGTGCATATTATAGCAACAGTGTGCTCTCTCCTTTCTGAACGTTATGGAACTGACCAGATTGTATTGAGCGGAGGCGTTTTTTGTAATGAATTCTTGCTGGTTAACACTCTTGATGAACTTGAATCAAGAGGTTTCAAGCCATATTGCCATAAGCTGGTACCTGGTAATGATGGATGCATATCGCTGGGACAGGTCGTCGTAGCAGCGAACGGTATGAATATATAGATATTTATTATCATCGAAGGAGAATAGAGTGAATAAAAACGGAGAAAAATTTTCAGCTGTTTTATTTGATATGGACGGAGTGCTGATTGATTCCCGGACTGTTATTGAAAATGGATGGCGTGAAGCGGCTCTGATGTATGAACGTCATCTCACCGACGAAGATATACAGAAGCATATTCACGGACATCCTGGCCCCTATACCATCCGGACATTATTTGGCGATCTCCCGGAATCCGACCAGCAAAAAGTTCAGGCACATATTATTCATGTAGAGAATACGACGGACTGTGAACTTATACCAGGCGTTGCCAGCCTCATTGCTTCTTTGGGAGAGGCAGGTATTTCTGTTGGTATTGTCACCAGCGGGTGGCGGCGAAAAATTAACAGAGTCATAGAGTTACTTCATGCAGAGCCTTACATTTCCGTTATTGTAGAACGTGATGATGTTACCCGTGGCAAACCTCACCCTGATCCCTATCTTCTTGCTACACAACGTCTTGGTATTCCAGCAAGTCAGGCAGTTGTCTTCGAGGATGCTAAAAGCGGCGTTGCATCGGCAGTCGCAGCGGGTTGTTATTGCGTTGGAGTAGGCGATGAAGATCTCATGCCATTAGGTGCAAAAGTCATTATTCCTGATTTTCAAAATGTACAATTAATCAGAAACAGTGAAGATAGCTATATGCTTAAATTATGCACTGGCCACTCTATTTTATTAAATAGTAATTAATTATGATAGTAATAAACGGCTAACACAGCAGGAGTAATGTTCATGGAACGGCTACAAAAATCCCGATGGGCCGTTACTGTACTGTTCTTTGTCAACGGATTTATACAAGGAGGATGGGCTGTGCAGATAGCACAGCTTGCCCCTCGTTTTGGCGCCGATGATATAACCATTGGTCGACTTATTTTGACATTCGGTTTGGGGGCTTTATTTATGATGCCTCTGTCCGGTATGTTAATCTCAAGGTTTGGCTCACAAAAAGTTGTTCGATTATTTTCCGTGTTAGCATCTGTTTCGTTAATACCCGTAGGCATTGTAAAAAATATTTCTTCATTAGTATTCTTTTTATTTCTCTTAGGTGCGATGATTGGTTCGATGAATGTAGCCATGAATGCAAATGCCGTAATCGTTGAAAGAAAATTAGCTAACGCAATACTGTCAATGTGCCATTGTTCATGGAGCGTTGGTTTATTTGCATCGGGTTTTATAGGTGGTTATGCAGTTAAAAACCATGGATACCTTGGTCATATTTTTATAATTTCTGGGATCGCTTTTTTTCTGGTTTTGACAGCACTTCATTTTATCACCAATGATCATCCACAAGAGAATCAGAAAAATAAGTCATCATCGAGTTTACCCCGCAAGGCTAAAATCTATATTATAGGAATAATGGCTCTTCTGGGAATGATACCAGAGTGTGCAGTTGTCGACTGGTCATCACGTTATCTAATTAAAAACCTTAATGCTAATATCGAAATAGCCAGCCTTGCTTTTGCTTTTTTTGCATGCACCATGTCAATGGTTCGATTCGTTGGTGATGTTATACGTGATCGTTATGGGCCGGTGAAAACTCTTCGTGTATCCAGTATTCTGGCAGCAGCCGGTATGCTAACAGCAGCCCTGTCACCGTCGCCGTGGCAGGCAATTCTGGCTTTTTCTCTGGCTGGCGGTGGTATTGCCAATATTGTTCCTGTCATCTTTTCATCCGCAGGCCATCAGCCCGGAATTGCTGTAGGTACTGGAATAAGTATTGTTACAAGCATCGGTTATTTAGGTACATTAATGGCGCCAGCACCAATAGGCTTTTTTGCACAACAATTCGGTTTTTCAATGATATATACAGCAATGGCTTTTATACTTGTTATGAATGCTGTGCTTGCACCATTATTACGTAATAATAATAACAAATATTAAAAACTTTCGTTGACGATAAAGAGTTAGACCTCTCGAGGCCTTTCTGGCCATTGTTCAGGATACAGATCTTCTTCTTTAACTTTTTGAATAATCAAAAGAGACGAGTGATTTGTCCGCATTAATCATGGAAATTTCCTGGTGTTGTTTATAAAAATCCTTATTTTATATCGCTAACAATTTTATTAATCGCTCATTCCGTTTGTTAAATCATTTTCACTTTAACTAGTTGAAATTTGTATAATAACTATCGTTTTCTGATCCCGAATGTGTATTTATTTGAGTATGAAAATGTTGATTTTTATCACTGAATGATATTTTAACCAAAAGTTCAATATTTCTTATTTACAAAATTAATGGGACGTATAGACTCTTAACCTAAACCAAATGCGTTGCGCGTGGTATTGCTCTCGTCGGTTTTATTAAATGGATAAATTTCATCAGGATGAGCTATTATGGATAATAGATACAATTGTTGTTATTCAGAAGAGAGCGTTGAAAAATCTAAAATAGCGCTACAGAATGTACACTATCACGCCGGTCAAAATCCCTTTAACAAAACCCTGGTTGCAGGTGCTATCTTTCTGGCGTTTAATACCGCTCATGCCGCAGATTCTTGTGATTATGTCAGTACCAGACCTGAAACGAGCTGTGTCTATGCTGATAACAAAATAAATATCCATATTCATACTGACATAAATAATCCTACTGGTACCCCAGCCTATCAATACGAAACTGATTATATGACTACGGATAAATCAGTTATCCATTTAGATGCTGGCACAACAATTCATTCGGACGCTACGGGTATAGAGGCATTAGGTCGTAGCAACACCGAAATTGAAGTGAGTACCTCTGGCAATATTTATACCGGAAACACCGCTGATGTTGATGTACAGGAACCTCAGGCCCCCATCTCCGGGCCTTCCGGCGGTATAATCTTTGATATAACCAACGTTCGTGGAACCCAACATGCCAGCGTTTATCTGGCGGGGGCATCCGGCGGTCTATTAGCGTTGGGGGCCGTGACGCAATATTCCGATAGTCAAATTGTTAACCAGAGTGCCAGTAAAGATACCGCCGCAATATATTCTCAGGCGCTGGAATCTCGGGTGACAACCTCAGGCGTTATTCGCTCTCAAGTTGGAGATGCGATTCGTTTACAGGATACCGGCCCTGAATATTCCTATAGTAGCGGCGGCTACATTATTCTCGATCCTCAGAGTGTGTTTGATGTTCACTTACAGGAAGGTAGTGTAGTTGATGGCGGCTCTGAAGGTGCGGGGATTAAAACCATCGGCGGAGCAACTTCCAGTATCACGATTGATGAAGGTGCAACGCTGGGGGCATTGTCTGATGTCGCGATTAGCGCAACTGGCTATGATTATTATGATCTCAACTACACTAATAATCCGTCGGGTATTAATACCTACCAATACACTGGCGCGGCTACCAGCATCACCAATGCCGGAACGATGACTGGTGTTATTCAATTAACCAGCGGTCAGGATAAGATCGTGAATGACACAACGGGCGTCTGGAATATTCGTCAGTGGTCAGATTCCGATCGGGATGGTGTCCGGGATACGGTTGCTTCTGTGGCAACCAGTGATTTTGGTGGCGGAACGACAGAGTTGAATAACCTCGGTCAAATTATACTGACCGCTAATGCCGATGGCAGCGCAAACAGCGCGCTGTTGCAGAATTTGCCCACCTTCAAAAACCAGGGCCGTTTAATTCTCGCTAATAACGTCGTAGGTGATCGTTTTACTATCGACGGTGATTATGTGGGTAATAATGGCACTGTTGAGCTGGATACTTACCTTGGGGATGATAGTTCTCCTACAGACAGAGTCATCATTAATGGTTCAACCTCCGGACAAAGTTATCTGCTGATTAATAATTCTGGCGGAACAGGGGCTAAAACCAGTGAAGGGATCAAAGTTATTGACGTTAACGGTGATTCCGCCGGTGAGTTTATTCAGCAAGGTCGTGTCGTTGGCGGTGCATATGAATACTATTTGCATAAAAATAGCGTGAATAACCAAGATGGTGACTGGTATCTGCGTTCACAGCTTCCGATTATCACGCCTGAAGATCCGGTTATACCGAACCCGGAACCTGATCCTGACCCCGAGCCTACGCCAACTCCAACTCCAACTCCAGAACCGAAGCCTGAACCTGAAAATATCAATCGCCCCGAACCGGGGAGCTATATGTTTAACCATATGGCCGCCAATAGCCTGTTCCTGATGCGCCTTCACGATCGTATGGGGGAAACCCAATATACTGATGCCCTGACCGGTGAGCAAAAGGTGACTAGTTTGTGGCTGCGCCAGGTTGGCGGTCATAACCGTTCTCGTGATAGCAGTGGTCAGTTAAAAAATCAGGGGAATCGTTACGTCTCTCAACTAGGTGGCGATATTGCACAATGGAGTAGCAATGGTTTCGACCGTTGGCATTTGGGCGTAATGGCCGGATTCGCCAGGCAAAACAGCAATACGGAATCAAAATATTCAGGATATAAATCCACAGGTTCTGTGGAGGGGTACAGTGCGGGATTGTATGGCACATGGTATGCCAATGAGCATGATAAAATAGGCAGTTATGTTGATGCCTGGGCTTTATATAACTGGTTTGATAATGAAGTAAAAGGTGACCAGTTGGCGACGGAAAGCTATAAATCCCGTGGTGTTACGGCATCAATTGAAGCTGGCTATACATTCAAACTGGGGGAACGAATCACTGACGGTGTGAAATATTATTTGCAACCTAAGGGACAACTGACCTGGATGAACGTTCGCGCCAATGACCACACTGAACATTCAAGTAGTGGTGGTTCACGAGTTTCCTTTGATGGTGATGGCAATATTCAAAGTCGTCTTGGTATTCGTACTTATGCCAACGGTCATAGTGCTATTGATAACGGTAAAGACCGTAAATTCCAGCCATTTATCGAAGCCAACTGGATCCACAATACTCATAATTTTGGTGCAACCATGAATGGCTATAAGAATAGTATTGATGGAACCAAAAATATTGGCGAAGTAAAAGTGGGACTTGAAGGCCAGTTATCTCGTCGGCTGGATCTTTGGGGTAACGTCACGCAGCAAATGGGTGACAGTGGCTATAGCGATACTCTGGTTATATTAGGAATTAAATATCGTTTCTAGTGGAGAGCCATTGTAAAATGGAAGCCTGCCGGTTTTTATTGACTGGCAGGCTATCCGTTGCATTTGATAATAGGATTTGGTATGCAACCACGAGTTTTAATTGTTACAACTGAAGCCCCGGACGTGCTGTTTAGCGGTCTTGGTTTTTTTAATGAACACTTTTGGGCGGAATTAAAACGGCGTAATTATCCTTTTAAAGTGTTGTATCTGAATAATCAAAAGACAGCACATTCTCAGTTGGCTGATTATGAGATTGCGGTAGAGCCAGCCCTACCCTTTGACTCATCGCTGGAGTCACTCAGTCTTAATGTGGCCTGGAGTACATCGCAAAAAATTCAGCCAATCCTGAATGAGTTCAAACCAGACATTATCTCGGTACATGAAAATTCACCGCTATTACCGTTCTATTTTGAGCTAAACCGGGTTCAGTTTACCCTGCACTCAAGCTATATCGGTATGCAACACTATCTGACCCGGACACAAAAAGGAATGCAGCATTATTGGGAACAGAGGATCGCCGTCCGGCAAAGTGGCGCGGTCGTTCTTCATAGCGGCTGGGCGCATCGTTCTGTTATTCAGCATGTTTCGGCAGATATCGTTCCTCCCCATATTTTTCCTATCGGTGTGAATTTCGCAGATTATCCGGCGGATAAAATTGCCCACCCGGAAGGAAAAGTAGTAATTAGCTTTTTTGGTCGCTTTACCGATATTGTGAAGAATTTCCTGATATTTCGTGATGCCATCAATACACTACCACCAACCTATCGGCAGCGCATAGAAGCCCGGGTTTATGGGCCTGAAAAAATCCCCGATTATATGGAAAAAGAAGGGTTTAAAGGCTTAACCTTTGTGCAAGGGGAAGAGAAAAAACGGGCACTGGCGGAAACTGATATCGTGGTATTCCCAAGTATGCAGGAAAGCTACGGTATTGTTGGTCTGGAAGCTTTGTTGTCGAACTGCGCATTAATCGCCACGCCAGGATTAGGTATGGATAGTTATATGCAGCCGGAATATGCTTGCGAACCAACTATCGCCGCGATCCAAAAGCGAATTATTACTTACCTTTCGGATGTCGAGCAATTACGTAAAGACCAGAAGGCACAAATATTCCGTAATAGTGTTAATCGACCGGAGTTTACGTTAGGCAAGATGACTGAGTCATATATTGGCGTTTGGCAGGAATTGCATAAGACGTTACAGAAAGAACGACAGTGAGTTATTCTTATTCAAAATTCCCACAAACGCTATTGTTCTTACAGCATAAATACTTGACAAAAAAATTGATTGTGGGTCCGAGGCAGTCAATGACAAACTGCCACAGTTAATTATCTTATACTGTACCAAGTAAGAAAACTCATTTACCTGGTACTCAACGATACTCCTAAAATGAGTATGTCGTTCCAGAACGGGCTGTTGATGATGATCCGTTTTATTATTGAGTTCGGTGACCGCCTGAGCGATCACCTTAACATGACGGCAGTTATACAGAATTGTTGACAGGCTCTGGCATAACACCTGTTTATACTTACTGACGAACGTAATGGCCGCCTACGGAAAGAACTGTAATATTATTACCTCGCTTGACGAATATAACCCTATGCTCTTGAGTTATCCGAAATGAATAAGTATCAGTAACGCCGTGAAGTTTTTCACAATTTGCATCCGAAACAGATTTCGCCGCTGTTTTTGGATCGTGCCCATAGTCCCTGACAAGACGACGCCATTCATAATATTTTCTCATAGCGGCTTGCGGTACTTCGATATGTTTGTTTTGGCGATATCTGGTTCTTTGTTCACTATCATCAAAATTGTAATACATAAACTCTCATCTCCTTGAAAGCGGCCATGGTGAGCAGCGCTGCTCATTACAACATTTAGCCTAACTAACTCTTCGTCGGTTAGAGCAACAATTGTTTTGATTTAACGATAAGGTATTACATAGCGACATTTTAGCATCTGGAGTTTAAAGAGTGCGGCGATTTCGAAAAATAATTGTATGTTGTAACTATTATTTTCGTTAATAGTGGCAACTTTATTGCCAGACTGGAAATATTCCGAACATAACGACGATGTAACAAACGTTAATAACTTGAATACACACGATTATTTATCTGGCATAGCAATTGCTAAGTCATTAGCGAGTCGTTTATAAAATTAAGGAAAGAGTATGTCTAATAACCGCAATTATCGATTCGATACCAAAATTGTTCACGCAGGACAACACCCGGACCCTTCTACAGGATCACTCAGCACGCCAATTTTCCAGACATCAACATTTGTCTTTGATAATGCCGAACAAGGCGCTGCACGTTTTGCACTTGAAGAACCAGGTTATATTTATACTCGCCTGGGTAACCCCACCACAGATGCCCTTGAGCAAAAAATGGCCGTCCTTGAAGACGGTGAAGCCGCGCTGGCGACCGCTTCTGGAATTTCAGCGATTACGACAGCCCTGCTTACTCTGTGTCAGCAAGGCGATCATATTGTCTCTGCCAATGCAATTTATGGTTGCACGCACGCTTTTCTTTCCCACAGCATGCCGAAATTTGGCATTACCACAAGCTTTGTAGACGCAACCAATATTGCTGAACTAAAAGCAGCAATACGGCCAGAAACGAAGGTTGTTTATATCGAAACCCCAGCCAATCCAACACTGACACTGGTCGATATCGAAATGGTCGCGGGTATCGCGCATCAGCACGGCGCGCTGTTAATTGTCGATAACACCTTTATGTCGCCTTACGGTCAACAACCATTACGTCTGGGAGCAGATATTGTTGTACATAGCGTCACTAAATACATTAACGGTCACGGCGATGTAATTGGCGGTGTTATTGTTGGTAAAAAAGATTTTATCGATCAGGCGCGTTACGTTGGACTTAAGGATATTACAGGCGGATGTATGAGCCCGTTTAATGCCTGGCTGACCTTGCGTGGCGTTAAAACTCTCGGCGTCAGGATGGAACGTCACTCCAGCAACGCCATGAAAATTGCGCAGTTCCTTGAAAGCCATCCGGCAATTACCCATGTCTATTATCCTGGATTACTGGCTCACCCTCAGTACGATTTATATAAGCGACAAATGACTTTACCCGGCGGCGTCATCAGTTTCGAAATAGCCGGAGGATTTGAATCTGGCAGACGGATGATTAACGCGGTCAATTTATGTTTGCTGGCGGTAAGCCTTGGGGATACCGAAACGCTGATCCAACATCCGGCATCGATGACCCACTCTCCTGTGCCGCCAGAAGAACGATTAAAAGCAGGAATTACGGATGGAATGATTCGGCTTTCTGTAGGTCTGGAAGATCCTGACGATATTATTGATGACCTTCAGCAGGCAATCGCCACAGCCATCGCCGGAAATTAATTTAAAATATCAATGCCTGCCCTCTGCTTTATTGGCAGAGGGATTAGGATGGAGGCTCATTATGCAAATCAGCACGCAACAAGCGGATAATTATGTAAATATTTCTCACACACTCACCAATAAACTCCCCTTTACACGCTATGACTTTGGTTGGGTCTTATTATGCATTGGCATGGCAATTGGCGCAGGTACTGTTTTAATGCCGGTGCAGATCGGGTTAAAAGGGATATGGGTTTTCATTACAGCATTTATTATTGCTTACCCTGCAACTTATATTGTGCAGGATATGTATCTTAAAACACTTTCTAAAAGTGAAACCTGCAACGATTATACTGATATTATAAGCCACTACCTGGGGAAAAACTGGGGCATTTTTTTAGGGGTTATCTACTTTTTGATGATTGTTCATGGAATATTCATCTACTCTCTTTCCGTCATTTTTGACAGCGCTTCGTACATCAGACACTTTGGTTTAACCGATAGCGACTTGTCACAATCCATTATCTATAAAATCATTGTTTTTTCTGTTTTAGTTGCCATTGCCTCTCGTGGAGAAAAAATATTATTTAAAATTTCCGGGCCAATGGTAATCATCAAAGTAGGGATTATTGTTATCCTGGGTTTTATCATGATTCCACACTGGAATTTTAATAATATCACTGCATTTCCGCCAATGAGTGATTTTTTCCGCGACGTTCTGTTGACCATCCCGTTTTGTTTTTTTTCAGCCGTCTTTATTCAGGTGTTGAATCCGATGAATATCGCGTATCGAAAAAGAGAAAAAGACAGGGTGATGGCCACCAGAATGGCCATCCGCACGCATCGAATCAGTTACATTGCACTGATAACCATCATATTATTCTTTTCATTCTCATTCACTTTTTCCATCAGCCATGAAGAAGCGGTTTCCGCATTTGAACAGAATATTTCCGCCCTGGCGCTGGCAACGCAAGTGATACCTGGAGAAATTATTCATCTTGCGTCGACAATATTAAATATCTTTGCAGTCCTGACTGCTTTTTTCGGTATTTATCTTGGTTTTCATGAAGCATTGAAAGGCATTGTGCTCAATATTCTAAGTCGGGTAATTAATGTTGAGAAAGTCAGCCCGCAAATGCTCACAGCAGGAATTGGTGTTTTTATTGTTGCCACACTGGTTGTCTGGGTTTCGTTTCGTGTATCCGTCCTGGTGTTTTTCCAGATTGGTAGTCCATTGTACGGTATCGTCTCTTGTTTGATCCCAGTTTTCTTAATTTACAGTGTCAAGGCGCTAGAAAACCTGCGCGGAATCAGAACCTGGCTTATTTTTATCTACGGTATTCTACTCTGCCTCTCACCGCTGCTGAAACTCATCGAGTAGTATTTCGGACGCCCTCATTTTTTAGATGGGGGCGTTAATAAACCACATCTTGTTGGTAGCTGCGTATTTTATTCAAAACGGTAGTGTGCGAAACGCCCAGTACTTTAGCGATGCTGCGTGCAGAATTATTATCATCTAACATCTTTTCGATAATTTTACGTTCAGTTAAACGAACTTGCTCTTTTAAAGGCCCCATATTCTCACTGTGGCTTTGTAGGTTCTCACGGCATGTAGAATTCATCCATTTCAGCTCTTCCATTGTCACTATTCCACTGTCCGACATATGCATCAAACGGATTATAATATTCTCCAGTTCTCTGATGTTACCCGGCCATGTGTAATGCTGCAAAAATTCCAGACTATGTTTATCAAAAACCAATGCTCGCCTGAACTTGCAAGCATGCTTTTGCAGAAAATAATCAATTAATAACGTAATATCTTGCGGATGCTGGCGAAGCGGCGGGATCGTTAACGAAAGAATATTTATTCGATAGTAGAGGTCGGCACGTAACTGACGATTCAACATCATCTCTTCCAGGTTTGCATTAGTGGCTACGATAACCCGGGTATCGAAAGAGACAATCTGAGAACTGCCTATACGCCGGATACCGCTATCCTGCAAAACGCGCAGTAGTTTTGCCTGCATACTTAGTGGCATTTCGCCAAATTCATCAAGAAACAGCGTGCCTTTATCCGCCATTTCAAACAATCCTTTCTTCCCTTTACCATCGGCCCCGGTGAACGCGCCTTTCTCGTAACCAAAGAACTCACTTTCCATCAGTTCTTCAGGAATAGTCGAACAGTTTACCGGAATAAAAGCGTGTAAACGCCGTGACCCACAATTATGAATAGCGCGCGCCAGCAACTCTTTCCCTGTTCCCGTTTCACCGCGAATCAATACGGTAAAACGACTTTCGGAAAACTTTATCGCTTTTTCTATAAGCGATTGCATTTGCTGGCTCTCGCCAATCATATCAGTAAAATATTCACTTTGTTTTGCTGATACCGGAGATGTAATTTCGCTGTCGGTGTTAAAATGCTCTACATTAATAATGTCATGGTGATTATTTAATCGGTTTACCAGACTATTTATATTACCCGTATGACGACACATTGATTTAATCAGAATACGTCCGGCGGTCACCTTCATTGAAATAATATTAATATTATATAATGAAAATTCTTTTAAAACGTCTTCTATCATTGAAATTCGGTCAATGGTTTTGATATTCCAGCGTATCGTAAACACATAAACTCCATTGCATTTATTGAAAACATCGAGGCATTTTACTGCAAGGAGAATGATGTTCTGCCAAAGGCATCACAGAGTTGAGGAAAATCTCAATGAAGAACGACGTTTAAGGAAAGGGTTGCGTAAAATCCAGAGACTGAAAAAAAGAATATAGTGTAACCTGTTGAGAATAAAAAATATTGTTAATGCCCATGACTCCGATGGACATTAACTAATGTTAACACTGTTCATTTGCCGCCCTGGAAATGCAGTATAATCAATGGGAATTAACGTCTTGCCGCATCAAAAGCCGTATACATTTGACTCACTTTTGAACCCTGATGCAAAGACGACATGTTTTGCTTGAGCGTTTCGAGTCTGATATTGACTTTACGGATTAACTCTTCAGTACCGTTCATAAGTTCGCGTACCAGGCTTCTGATACGTTCGCGTTCGATTTCAGACAGCGTTACCCCACTGGTGCCAGTCATTAAGTCTTCCGCTTTCGCCAGAAAGATATCCAGAAGCGCTAAAAAGGCATCCCATTTTTCTTCACGCACCATCGTTAACATCGACTGGTTCATGTCGAACAAATTATCATAATGTGAAATCAAATTAGTCACGTCTCCCCCGGGTTTGCTGTGGGTCAATTTCTTCCCAGGTTTCTGCAAGCCGCATTAATAGTTGATCGACATGCTTCAGCAATTCAGGATCGTTCGTCCGGTTAGCCTGAAACAATGTACGTGACATATACTCATAAAGTTGTTCGAGTTCGTCTGCAATATGCAGACCTTTTTCATGATCGAGCGAGGTCCGTAAGCCATTATCAATAATATTAATCGCTTTAGAGATCATCTCCCCGCGACGCGCAATATTACCCTGCGCAAAATAGATAATCGCTTTCTGAATTGCGCTATGAATACCATCAAACAGCATAGAAATAAGCTGATGTGGGGTTGCTCCTGCCAGTTTGCTCTGTAGCGAAACTTGTTTGTAGGCTTCTGCGCCCTGTGAAGTGTACATATGTGACTCCTGCGGGCTGACGGAGTCACGCTCCGTCAGCCTTTACTCTATTAAAGCGTTGATAAAAGGGAGGTTAATTGCGAGTTCATGCTGTTCATTTTTGACATCGCGGTATCCAGATTCTGGAACTGGATGCGATAACGCTCAACCTGAGCATCGATCAGCTTCTGGGTCTTATCAATTTGCTGCTGAACCACTTTGTTTTGTGAATCAAGACCGTCAGTGGTGGTCTTGATCAGCCCGGTTTTATCATCGCTACCAGTACCAATATAGCTACTGATGATATTCCCCAGCGTCGTTGCCATGCCTTCATTACTGCCATGACCCACAAACATATTGGCGATCTGGTCTGGATCGTCAGCAATCGCTTTATCCAGCTTGTCTTCATCCAGCGTCATCTGTCCGGTTGCGGCATCAATTTTGATACCCAGATCAGCTAATGCGCCATAGTCTGCGCCAGAATCACCATAAACACCGTTTACCGTAGAACGAATTTGACTGACCATTCCACGCAGCGTGGAGTCGCCCATCAGTGCCCCGCTCTTGGTGCTGGGTGTGGCGACAGCATCATCACTCAGGCCGGAAGTATCATTCTTGACATATTTACTGGCGGCAGTTGTTGCTGACAGCAGCGCATTGTATTGCTTAACAAAATCTTTAAGGTTGGTTTTAATGGCAGACGTATCAGCCGTTAATGTCAACTGCTCGGATTGTAATTTGGTTGGATCATTTTTATCGGCTTCAGAAACGGCATTCAGTTTCAGCGTCACACCGTCAATGATGTCAGTAATGTTGTTATTGGAACGGGTAAAGTCAGTACCATCAACAGACAATTTGGCGTCTTGAGCAGCCGACACCACAATCATCTTATCACCAGCATTTGGATCGCCACCCGCCGAGGTATCCATGATGTCAGCAAGATTCTGGTCGCCATCGACCTTAACGCTCATTTCACCGTCGCTGCCGGTGGTTTTTGAACTCAGAACCAGTTGATAACCGTTGTCTGTACGCTGAACGCTGGCACTGACATCGCCATTTTGCTTGTTGATAGCCTTGGCGATGCTGTTTAACGACGTTTCATCGTCTTTAAGCTCAACTTCGGTAGTTTTTCCGTCTTTTTGCGTGATGGTGATCTTTCTCGTTCCACCACTAGTCGTCGTCCCCAGAGCAGTGTCACCACTGGTTTGGGTTGCCGTTTTCAGTTTATGGGCAGATGCCAGTTGTTTCACGGTAATTTCATGAGTATCCGCCAGCGCGCCAGTACCTGCCGTTGCGGTAAAAGCTTTGTTGGTACTCACTTTCAGGGTATTAAACGCATCACCGCCTAATGACTTCACCGATTTTTGCAGCGTAGACAACAGCCCTGAGAGCGTTCCCCAGGCTGAAATCTTCGCTTTATAGCTGTTCTGAAGACTGGTGTAGGGTGTCAGGCGCTGCTGTTCGCTGGCTTTAAGTTGGTCCAGCATTGATGCGGTATCGATCCCGGAACCGATTCCCAGTGATGATATACCCATGTTGTTTCTCCTGAGGGGTTGTGATTTTTAAGAATCTCTACCCTATATCGGCATAAAAACAGACTGGATAAATATTTAACCTTTTTTCAACAAAGTAATAAATGAAATGATTAACCTTCTTTATTTTGTCCTCTTACATTTCCGCCAAATTTTTACTTTTTTTATCTCATTCGCTTTAGCCACTTTATTTCCACGCCGATATCCGTGGTATGCGGGAGTTACAACGCATATTCAGTTTAAATT
>NZ_VATQ01000062.1:0-22003 GCF_005781135.1 Escherichia sp. E3659
CATCTCAATTTAGCTACTACAATGTTGGTGCGCATAATGTATATTATGTTAAATAACCTCCATAGGTCTATTACTTCATGATTCACTGGCTCAGCTACAAAAATCAACATGTTGGGAATTTTGACATACCTCCCTTTTATTGCGTTAGGTCTATCGTACATTTACTTCACCTCATTCTGAATGTTGGGTGTTTCTATGTACTCACTTTCCCAGATTGTAAGTTCAAAGGGCCGACGGCGCTGGATTCTGATGGATGTAACCATCTGTTTACCCGCACTTTATCCGTTAAGGTATGTAGTTGACCATCTGGAGTATCGCTCACCCTCGACTCAATCAGCCTCCCTCCAAGCAATTAAGTTTTTTTATGATTTTTGGTTCATCAAGCACAGAACTACATTCTGCTATAGCTTTTACTTCTCCGGACATGACCCTGCAATCGCTATTCATGAGATGACTGACTTTTTTCAATATTTAGAAAATGGTCGCCTAGTCAGCTTCGCACCACGAGCACTGCCATTTAAACATTCTAGCTGCATGACAAATGCCTCTAGAGTACGTGCCGTGATTAGATTCATAGGCTACCTAATCGCTACCTATGTATCTCCGTACTATCGAAATGAAACGCCCAAAGAATTGTCTCGTTATGCATCCCGTCTCAATACTCGCTTGCTGATATGCAAAGATGAGTTTAAAACTCTGGAAAGAAGCAATCAGCGGTATTATTCTCGAGTCACTCAAGGATTTCAGAGTATGACTGGTGATATGGTTGAAAATGTATATCGCATAGTCGTACCAAGTTCAAAACATAAAAATAATTTTCTAAACCCCTTCCCTTCTGGATTCATTCAGTTTCGCAATTATTTAATTATGCGGTTAATGCTCAACTATGGACTGCGTGTTGGTGAGCTGTTATTGCTAGAATGCGTGTCGGTAAAAGCTAGTATCAAAGGAGATAAATTTAGCTTAATCATTAGTATGCCTCGTAATATGACAGATCCAAGAATACATGCCCCATCATTAAAAAATGAGTACTCACATCGAGTTTTGGAACTAGACAAAGTAGATTATGAATTTCTCATGATTTATATGCAAAAAATACGAAAAAAATCAACGACTCATAACTTCATATTTGCATCGAGCCAAAACCCTGAAAGCCCTTTATCCTATAATGCAGTACATTTGATTTTCTCTGAGGTAGATAAGGTTTTTTCACTTAACTATCCTGAATGCAAATCAGCAGAACGCTTTGATGCTCTAATGAAATTTACACCTCATATTACACGACATACATGGGCTTACTTAACTATAAAGAAACTATATCATTTGAAAAATAAAAGATTCAATGGCTCTGGTAATAATCTCGCCAAAAACTCACTCTCAATGGGGTGGATGGATGAGGCAAAAGAGGCTCTCCGTTTGCTTGGCGGTTGGAGCATAAAAAGCCAAATGCCTGATCTTTACGCCAAAAGATTTTTATCTGAGCAAGCTAATGCAGCAAACATCCAGCGATTATTGCAACATGACTCTGATTTCGATTGCTTAATAAAGGAGTTGTTAAATGGAGATTAAGCCTAACACACTTCTCTTGCAAGGTTCTGGAATGTATGATCAGAATCTCTCTTCAAAATTAAAATCTTTAGTTATTCCCGGAATTATTTTTTTGAAATCCTGCAGCGATTTTGATGATAAGCACATTCATAATGAGGGAGATGAATGGCTTTTTTATTACTCAGGAAGTAAGCGGTATGTTTATTTTAAGCTTGATGAGTTAACAAATACGCTCTTGAAGTATTTTTGTTTCAAATATGCTTCAACGATGTTCCCAACAGCCTTACCAATACTGTCACATCATTGGACACAAGCATTCAGTTACTGCAGAGGAAATGGCGGTTTTACATTACTTATATTGCGACAGTATATAGAAAGTAATGACCTCGATGCCAGGGCCTTCTATTCTATATTATTTGGCTTGAAGATTCTTTGTTCTGAAGAGTTCCCTGGATTTACTTTGGAAGACTATGAGGATCTTGAGTTTATACCTAGACCAAATGCATATAACTGGGAGATTTATCAGGACATTGACAATCTCCTCGAGCTTTTTGCAAAAAACATGATAAGCAAAGGTTTATTTGAAATGGCAACAGCATTGGCCAGGGGTAAGTCTTATGATATTAGAGAGTTAAAACATGCCGCAATACTCGGGTTAAGTTATGTTACTGGGGCTCGTCCTGTACAGTTGGCAAAGCTAGCTGTTCGAGATTTGCGTATTGATACATGTAATACTAATACTGGGCTAATTCGATATAGTATTCTACTACCCTACGTCAAACAGAGACGCCTTACGACCGAGCGTTTACTGCTGGCTATTCCGCCGGAAATTGGTGCGTTAATCAAGCATTATGTAGACAGAGCTCAGTTATTATCTAATGACAAAATGTTCGACATGGGGGTGTCCGCCCCTGCTTTTGTCTCTCAGTCTATTAGACAAACCATTTTAAACTTCAGCCCCCCTGATTATCAAACTGCCGTTGCTCGCGGAGAAGCCGCTCTCCCATCAATCACACCAACTGATTTACGCCACAACGTTGGTCACTCACTGGCTATGCAAGGAGCAAGTGCTGAGGAGATTGCTCACATTCTTGGTCATTCATCTCTGGTTGTAGCAAAGCACTACATCTTGGCGACACCTGCCTTGGCATTGATCCGCGCGAAAGCACTAGGGATTGGTGGTTGTGCGAGAACCGATGACGAATGCCCTTTCAGTGAAGTCCGTTGCTGCTATGGTTGCTTATATTACCGCCCTTTCCTTGATGGTCATCACCAGGATGTATTAGATAGCATCTCTAAAGAAGTCGATGAGCTGATAGCGGTGTCAGATAGTGTCGGTAATGCTCACAATCCACTAATTTCTATCCACGAGACGACGCAAATAGAAATCAAGTCAGTGATTGCCCGTTGTCATTTGCATAACGTCAAAGGTTGTGGGAAATGAAAAAAAATATAGAGAACTTTGACACTTTTATCGTAGAACAGAAAGTTTGGTTCGAAGAAAATCTGGCAGCAGATTTTGCAGAATCATGGGATAGTCTTGTCTGGATATGTGGGAAAAAAGGTTCCGGCTGGTTACGTGGCAATGGTGTTAATGTACTGCGATTTGATGAGATTAACCGGCTAAAAGGAATCGACGAACACCATACTGTATCCGATACTTATCAGTTATTTATGAAAGCCATGCTGGTACTCGTCTATCGAGGCAGAAATCGCAGCATTTCCCCTGCAGTTGCTATTGCAACTCTGGTTATTTTGAAACGCTGGTACTGCGCGCTGATTAAATTAACCGGGCAAACTCATCCCATCTATCTGACTACAGATGTTATACGTAGTGCGATGGATATTATGAGTGCAGCATCCAGACCAGGTGATCCTAACATAGCCAACTACAAGGGGCGTTGCGTTAAGATTCAAAAATTAGTAAATCATCACGCTTTCACATTGGTAACACTACAATATGTGTCCGACGAAAATTACACTAACCGGACCAATTTGACCCGGAAAGCCCTGGAAACAATAGCCCTCAAACACAAGGACAGGCTGGATGATACAGCCACTGATGGTGACGATACACTTATTACAATTCGAGGATTCCTCAATATCGTGTCACTTATCCAGCGTGTAGAAAACGGCACTGAAAAGATAGCGCTTAATTGCCTTCTGCTACTCATCATCACGGGTTTTCGTTCAGTTGAAGCATTCAATCTCAGACAGGATGCGTTGGTCAAACGAAAGATAGATAACTCTGACATCAGCAGACGTCTACGTGATAAAGGGTTGCCGGATTATTTTCTTGGCATTCGCTACATTGGTGTTAAGGGAGCTGGCGAGCGAACACATTGGGTGGAGCCCTTAGCTGTTCCTTTAGTTGAAAACATATTCAAATCGGTTAAGTCGCTAACATTTGAGTTACGAAAGCATCTCAAATACTTACGTTCAAAAGGATTTGTTGATTATTTACCGGAGGCGGTCAGTGATATTGTAGTTGAACTTGATGATATTGTAGAACACATAGCTCAATCCTCATCAGAGCTTCGGGGGCGTGCGGGATTACGTGATAAAGCATCAAAAGCGTTAGCGAAACGAGGCTGTATTCCGACTGAAGTCATTCTTTTTCCAGGTAATGAAAAAAGGAAATATTATTCAAAATCAGACCTTAGTCTTTACCTTAAAAATGAATTTGGTGATAGCAGCGCAAATACCCCCTGTACTCACTCATGGGTAGAAAACGGCAAAAGATTTGAGATTATGTATGAGGATTTATTGTTCCTTTACCCCAAAGGGTCTATGACGTTAAAGAGAGCATTGGGGCTAAAAGCAACACCTTTACCACTGAGTAATGCTGGCGTAAACAAGTTTCTCGGTAACGTTGACGGCTATGCTTCAGTCTTCAGTCTTCAGTAAATACAGGCTACTCGAAGATGACGGTCGTCCTACCCAGCTTCGCACTCATATTCCTCGTCACAATATAAACACTTTTCTCGCTATTGCTGAAATTTCAGACCACTTACAAGCCATGTTGATGGGGCGTGTTGATATTACTCAAAATAAACATTACCAGCATCTGGCTCTTAAGGAGCGCCGAAAGGCTGCTTCTCTTATTCCGTTAGTTCCGATCATACAGGAGCAGACAACACCAATTACTATTGACGCTGATACACCGCTCGATGCGGTAAAACAAAGTGGTATGATGATATTTAGCAGTACGAAGAATCTGGAAACCAACATAAAGGCGAACCTACATACCTTCGATAATCGTGACGATGTTGCAGGATTCATTGAGGCGTCGTTAGACGATGGATTATTCGAAGACATAGCCGCTGCGTTCGAAGATATCAGTAAAAATGAAGGGCCATCGCAAGCGACTGAAATGGTGCATAGGCACGCGGTGCTGCATCCATTGAAATTGGGCTCCTGCATGAGAGACGTAAACTTGTGGGGATGCCCTTATCGAATGAAGTGTCAGGCATTGAAGCCCTGTGAGCATTTCACGTTAACAGGTCGTATTGATGAATACTCCACAATTGAAGCCAAAGGTCGTGCATTAAACGAGGCTACGTTTGCTTTTGAACAGTATACCGCGACCTTTCCGGATAACCAGCTAATGCAGGGCAATATCGAAGAAAATCTAGCACAACTAGATGCCTTAACTAAGCAATTACGCAGCCGCTCAAACTCGCTGGAAGCAATCCCCTCTCAGGTGGTCCTGTCCGGAGAGATAAAAGTAGAAGGTGAAATTCGTACTCTGGCTCAACTATTTGCCCTCGAGTATCAAAAAATCAAACAAGGAGAAGACTGATGCGGGGTAAAGAATTGGATACTCAGATTGAGCATGAGCTCCAGCTGATGTTGATTGAAGGGTTTGATAAATCGCCAATTTCAGCTAAAAGCTTACACGCCAGACTTAAGTCAAAAGGCATCATCAATGGCGGCTTAAGTACATTAAGTAGCATTGAACGAAAACGTCTTATTGCAGCCTATGTCGATCAACAGCTATCTCCCCTAAATCTTCGCCCCAAAGAAAAGCAGCAGTATGTGAATCGTAAGACCCGTCAGGCTTTGCTTGGTCGTAATCAGCAGCTTCAGGAAGAGAACAAAGAGCTGCGCGAACAGCTAGCACAGAATACCTTGTCATTAATTGAAATTGTCAAAGCGGTAAAAATCAATACGGTTATACCGGTAGAAAGCCTTCTTGCTCCGCACTTGATCATGGAGCTACACGAAAGGAAAAAAAATCAATGATAGGTATAGCGCTATATTTGTACAACAAAGTCATGAATAAACGCCTTGCTCTATTCGAAAAATTAGCATGGCAACTTTCAATACCCCCTCTTCTAAGTCCATTATTTCAGAGGGCATTTTCCACTGTAATGCTCTGTTTGGTTCATTGCACCAGTTTAATGCTGCACTTTCGTTACCTTCAAAAAGATCAATAGCCTTTTGTATAACATCATTTTTTGTCAGCATATTTTACACCTGAAGACGTTTTTAGTGCTTCGATAAGGTTACTTCGCTCTTCCTCTGTCATTCGGGAGATGAGTAATGCAAGTTCTGCTGTTGTCTGATCATCACAAAAAAAATAGTTCAACGGTACGTTTAACTCTGCCGCCATTCGTCGAAGCGTATCAATATCGGGGACATGGCGTCCTTTCTCATAATGATTCATACGACTGCTAGCCGATGCGGGATCAAAGCCAACAAGGAGACCCAGAGAGCGCTGTGATAAACCCGCCCTGCATCTCGCTTCCTTAAGTCGTTCTGGTATTGGATTTTTTTCAGACACTGATTCATCTTCATTGGCCTCGAATGCTTAGATTGTCTAAGTATCTGTCATTGTTGTATACTTAGCAATCCTAAGTTAACAGCCTTGTTTTGTCATATGAATAGTCGAGTAACCAACCCTGAGTCGTACATATTTTCTGCAATCATCTTAATTGGCAAAGATAACTTCACCAGTAACGAAGTAGCAAAAATTCTTATCGAGCGATTTTCACTTCCGAAAAATTATTTAAAGGCAAAAGCTTTTGCTTATAACCAAATTCAATCCCTGGTTAGAAAAGGATTATTAAACAAAGTAAGAAAAACAGGCGTGTATCAATATTTATACTCAGTCACATCAGAATTTAATATCGCAACAGAATGCGTGAAATTAATTGAGGTAACCCCAAAGTCTTACTGTCAACTTGTTTCAAGTGCTACCAACCATGAACACAGAAATGTAAATATCCAAATAAAGTCTCTTATTGAAAAATACAGCAGTGAGTTGGCGAAAGTATCAGGAGCAAAGGAGATTTATGAAGAATTGATAGTTGCTGTGCCGAGCAGAGAAAATGAATTCAGGAAGCTTTCTCTTGAACAAGAGAAAAAACACATCAAGATAAATGAAAAAATAAATACATTAATTGGAATTATTAATCAATCCCTTGCAGTAACGCAATGAATTTTAACAAGTATTTGAAGCTAAATGGAGTCATGAAAAAGAGAGGGCAAAACCGAACTCCGCCCTCTCCCTTCAAGCACTGCTATATCTCATTAAAATGAGATTAACAGCGCGCACTCCTATATGCTAGACGTATATAAATATAATGTCAGCCAGTCCCGGATGCAACTCTTTAATGAAGTTCAGTATTCTCTGTTTTTTAGTTATCGAAATGATAGTTGGTACAAGGGAACACACGAAGAGGAAAATCGCGATGACTTTGACGCAGAGCATGTTGAGTCTGTTATTGCGACCCTCGAAGCTCTGGATGCGTTAGATTTACGCCACGGAAGATAGCACTCAAATTAAGAGGGAAAGAGTAGATTCGAGTGCAAGTGATATCGAGACAATGGCAGTAAATCCGGTGAACACGTTTATGGTTCCAGATATTACCCTGCATGTGCCGCAGTTGGAACATCTTCTTAAAACATCAGGGAGTTCTCACATTACAAATCACAGCAGCGGGCTCCGAGCCCCAGCGCCGAAACCTTTGCGACTCGCTACTGGAAAAACTTAGAAGTGCTGCTACTTCCCTGCATGCCAATAAAGAGCCATTAATGGACTGACCCCATCCCGGTGATAGGCAACGCAGCCAATTTATCGTCACTGCATTACGAACATTGAATTCGTTGTGCAGTTCCATAACCAAGTTGTTCAACCGAGCAATCAACGGGCCTGGTAATTCTGAACGGTAACGCCATAGCAAATTCAAGAATTTATGCTAGTGGGCCGTCAATATCGGAGTCAACGAGCACATAATCAGCCGCGAAGATCCCCGCGTCATAGCGACATAGAGGTGTCGTGCATCCATCTCTTCCGGAGATGTGATGACTGCCACCTCCCCTTCCAGTCCCTTTAGCAACAATGTGCTGCCGATTACACGGTCGACTCTCGTGGCGATTGCGTTCGCGCTCGTTTACCGTGGTGTCTGCAAAAGTGCAGCTTCCGGCAGCAGCCGACTGCAGGGCGCGCAAACAACAGCGCAAAACCTCTGGCCGATAGACTCGCGCATTGTCCTGACGACTCAGAAGGCGCAGCGCCTCTGCGGCCAGCGTAAAACCTGGTCTCTCTGCAAATGCCACTAACGCTGCTTCTGCAACCGTCGGCGGATTGCGGGCTCTCCCTCTTCGTAGCGTTTCCAGCCGGGGCAGCAACGCTGCGGGGCCAACCTGGGTCATGACCCCTGCGGCAAACTGTACCAGGCGCGTCAACGTATCCGCAGCCTCCAGGTTAAACCCTGCACCAAAGTCGGTAAGGTCAACCAAATCGACAGCTTTGACGGTCGTCGCCCCCGGGGTCTGGCTGGCCATCTGCTGGCGCCCGCGAGTGTCGTAGCTGTTTCCAATCACCAGTACCTGCCCGGTAGCGGTAACCGCTCGGGTCTGGGCGGCAGTAAGACGCTGCTGTGCAGCCGTTTCTGCCTGTAACGGTACCCAGACTACCTCAGCAGGCACCTGGCGAAGGTCAATGGCATTGCCATTCAGCAACATCCTCCGGCAGTCCAGAAGCCAGCGACCAAGTTCCGGCGCCCCTGAGTTAGCCCAGCGCCATGGATGATTCAGCTCACCAATCAGTGGAAAGTTAGCGAGTACATGTTGGTCCCAGTTCACGAGCTGATTACCCCGAAAGCCAAAAATAGCCTGCATAGGGTCACCGAGTACACAGGCAGGCAGCACTATTGATAACGCGGTTACCATTGCATGTTGCACTAGGTTGCAGTCCTGGTATTCGTCCACAATGAGGTGAGTGTAACTTGCAGCCAGAACATCATTAAGATGCCCTCCTTGCAGCAGTTGGCAGGCAGCCAGACGTATAGCAGGATAGTCAGCCCCGCGATTGCGCAGTTGAAGAACTTCAACGTTGAGCCCACTGCGCGCCGGAAACATCGCCACTAGACGCATGGCAAATCCATCAATGGTGGCTATACGGTAGGTCGCAGCAGAAACACCGGCACGTTGCATACGCAGACGCAGTGTTGCCACACCCGCGTTGGTGTGCGTGAGGATAAGTACCGGCCTGGCTCCCGTATGCAGAGCTAGGGTATCCGCGATGATTTGTGTTTTACCGCACCCGGCCGGGGCTGTGATCGTCCCCCGATGATATTCCAGCAGGTTGTAATCAGGCGGCATGTGCCCACCAGTAAAGCCGGTTAATCAGCTCCTGGAACCCGGCATCAGACGCGGGGAGATGAGGACCAAGGATATCGTGCGCCACATCTTCATACCGGGTCACCGATTTAAACCACCCGTTGCGTCGGTTACGCGCAGTGAGTCCCAATAGTTGTCGTATTTCAGGAGAATAAGCCCCCCCAATCAGTTGCCGCTGGTGCCGGATATGGGCAAGCGTAACCTGACCGTTGGACTGCGTCTGGATATGTGCCGCCACCAGTTCCTCCTCCATAAGATCAATACCCCGCTGAAGCAGCGCGTCGACGCCTGCATCCGGCAGGCTCATAAACAGTTCATCCTCCAGCGCATGACCGGCTCGCCAGGTGATATGTTCTCCACCCACGGCCTCGAAGGCCTCGACCGTCGCTGGGGTGGGCGGCTTATCTGCATCCACCAGAACCAGCACACGGTAACCAAGTCGACGCAGTGCTAGCCCACGCACAAAACATCGGTCAGGATCTCCTCCACCAACATTCACGAATGCGGTTCCTGCACTCAGCATGGAATTACCGTTGAGGGCGGTCCAGTAATGATCCAGCCCGCGAATCAGCCCCACCTCGCTCGCACCTTCACAAACGATAACGCTACGAGCTAGAAAGGCTTCGGGGTCGGCCCGAACCGTACTTTGAATATCATCGGCAATGCCCACCGGCAGCACCTGGTGGGGAGCTGTCGGGTGGCCCCGCACAACGAAGAGCTGATTGCCATTAAGCTCGCGCACTGCCACGGGAGAGTGTGTGGTCAGAAAAACCTGAAGTGGCGGCGGTGTTTCCCTGGCACCCAGTGAGTTCAGTAACCGGGTAAGCCGATGCGGTTCGAGTCCGTATTCCACTTCATCGACCAGCGCCACGGAGGCCCGTTGCGCGGCAGCACGCTGCATTCCTGCCACCAGAAGACGGGACGACCCGGTACCAAGAGAACGCAGCGGCACACCAGCGGCGTTGTGCAGCGCAATTGCACCATCGCCGATGGAAACCGCGTGAGCATCCAATAAGGCCTGTGTCCGACCACCGACCGGCACACCCAACGCATCGGCCTTCTGAGTAACTACGTCCAGCGTTGCCGCGAGTTGTACTGCAGCCTGACCACCGAAACTGGTTCGGGCCTGACGCGCAGCATTTGACAGTTCAGCCCCCAGATTAGGGCGCTCCTCCGTGAGCCGATTAAGCACCGATCCGCGTGCCCAGGATAAATTTGAGCTTGCATAGATGCCAAGTCTCGCCGGTGCGATGAGCAGCCGATCTTTCCAGGCCAGATTGCGTTCCTGACCTAGCGCTTCGGCACGCTGAGACACCAGCGTCCAGTTAGGTTCCAGTTCACTGTCAACGCTAAGCCGCAGACACAAAACCGTTTCCAGCCCGAACTGGGGCTCTTCCTGAATCTGCCCCGTCGCGCTGTTGAACGCCTGCAAATAATTGCCGTAGGTTTCCATTGTCCTCAGAGCATCCGGCAATGACCCCAGAGTCAGGGTAATGCTGATGGGCTGAGTCACATCGAGACCAAAAAAATCGGTGTCGCTGAAACTGACATTACGTCGCGCCCCCAGGCACAAATCTATAGCGTCAAGAATTGTGGTCTTGCCACTGTCCCCAGGGCCAATGAGACAGTTGAGCCCTGGCGAAGGCAGCCAGGTCAGCAAACGAATAGATCGGAAGTTCTGGATTTCAACTTTACAAACTCTGACCACGGGACTCTCCCTCTTTTATTCTTTTTGTCCACTCGCCTGTCGTAAAGATAACTACAAATGCGCAGCCAGTGCACCGACACGTATAAAAGTAACGCTCCCGAATTTCTTACTCAATGATATATAGCCTGTTTTACTGACATATCTGACAGCGGGTGGACTTCCTTCAATTTATTGATGTAACACCATACGAACTACATCTGCCTCTCTCAGAATATGAGGTGAAATTGTTGCGCACCGATCAATCCGGGTGTTCTGGTCAAACTTTTGGTAGCCATACTTAAGTTCCATTGCGCACGCTGATAGGTAAATCTTGGATACTTCTGACAAGTAACTTGAGGAACAAAAATGAGGGGAGGCAAAGAAAAATCTATGCCGGATGTTCTGGACTCTGCCCAGTTGGTACGTATTGAAGCCGTACACCGGGGATTCCTTTATCAGCACTTGTACGCCGTTGGCTGCTTGCTGCTGGCACAGAAAGCCAGCGTGGAGACAGTAACCGTTGAGCTGGATGAGGATATTGAACTCAACTCCAGGCAGGAGCGCATTTACGTTCAGGTTAAAACCCGCCTGAAACCCATCATTCTCAGCGATGTGTCTGGCGCGCTCGCGCGGTTTGCGGAGCTGCGTAACGAGCACACTGATGGGCGCCGCCAGGGAAGCGCTTCTTTCGTTATCGTCGCCAACCAGGCGCCAGGTCCACATCTGCAGAAGATGATTGAGGATAAGACGCTTCCTGCGGATGTCCGTTTTATCTGGCCCCAGTCAACCGTTGAGCGCTATCCCGCACTTCCCCCTGCCTGGGACACCGTGGCTGATGCGGCCGCGTGGTGCATCGCGCAAGCAGAGCAACTGAATTTTTCGTTATTGTCGCCAGAATCCCTGATCTGGAAGCTGGCCGGTCTGGTCCAGCTCGCCGCCACCGGAGGTGATGCCGACGGACGGCATGCGTTTTATACCCGGGATCTTCCTACCCTGTTCGAACAGCTCATCGTTCAGTTACAGGACTTCCCTGCACCGCCGACACTCTACCGGCCACAAAGAGAGGAACCCTCTTTTGTGTCGGATGAGCGGATACGCATCATTTGCGGCTTGTCTGGTGCAGGTAAAACAGCATGGGCAGCACAGGCCGCCCAGCACAGTACCCAGGTGTGTGCGTATTACGACGCTGGCGACCTTCCGGGTCCTGCACTTGCCAGTACGCTGGTTCGTGAGCTGGCAGCCCGGTTTGCGACTCAGGAGCAAGGTGGCCTGCGAAGAATACTGCTCCCTGGTGCCAGTGGCGTTGAAGCGCTGAGAACGTTCGACACCTTCTTGCAGCAACGGAACGACAATCTGCTGCTGGTTCTGGATAATGCGCATCGTATCCCTGTGGAGAACTTGCGGGATGTTCTACACGCCACAACCCGTATCCATTTTGTGCTGCTGTGCCAGCCCCATGACAATGTCCGTCAACTGGAGGCGATGACTGGACTTCAGCGTGAATCGTTACAGGGATGGGATATCGACACAGTGGCTGCCGCAGTGGCCGACCTCGGTGGGCACGCCAGTGCGCTGGGATATGAGCAGCTACGAAGCTACACCGGAGGGTTGCCGCTGTATGTCGAAAGCGCGGCGAGAGTTGCCGCAGAGGAATACAAAGGGGATATAGACACGCTGTGTGCTGAACTGCGGCAACAGGAAAACAGCACGGAAACCGCGCAGGAAGTCATTCTCAGCCGTGTCTATCAGGGGTTTGAGCCACTGGTCCAGAACGCTCTGGCGTTGTTCAGTCTGTCCGATGTGGGGCTAAGCCGTGATGAAGTTTCAGGGTATCTTGCCCGCTCATTGAATATCCCTTCAAACGGGGCAGCCACATTAATAAAAAAAATGCGAGCCACCGGAACCATTGAAAACTATGGAAACCAGACGTTAAAGGTACACGATGCTGTCAGGGCGCTGGGGCTGCAACACCTGACCATGATGGACGTGGATATCGTAAATAACGCGTTACTGGCGTTAAAAGATCTTTTGATTGAGAGCCTTCAGCAAGAACGCGACACTTCGCGATTTTCTCTTCTAACGCAGATTTACATCAAGCTTAACGATGTCATGACGCTCATCGCTCTATCTGGTGAAGAGCTGTTTTATGAGATGGGCATTACTGTCGACATTATGGAAAGCCTGAAACAGGCGACAGCTTCGGACTCTCTGGCGCCTTTACAAAAGTTCTGGGCACTCGATGGGCTCGTTTTTTCCGAGCTTAAAGACGGTGTTTCTGAGCAAATTGCACAATGGCTGGAAGCGATGGGAGCTTTGCTTACAGAACATGAGTTTGGTTACCGGGAACGCACAGCCTACACCATGAAACGGATGCTTTTCTTATCCGAAAAGGGAGACCTTAGTGAAGTGCAAACGCTGGCTGAAGATGCCCGCCCCAGCCTTCCGGATGAGGAGCATGCGCGTATATTTGACTATAACCATGCTATCGCGCTCTGGAGACTGAAAAGATACAAACAAGCAGAAACACTGTGTCTGAGCGTAGTGTATCGCTACTACGCGTTATTGGGTATTACCCCACAGGATGTCATGGGTAAAAACTCGGATGTGCTGTGGGCAATCATCAACCAGCCTGAAAATGTTCACGAGCACATCAAACATCTGGCCGATGCCCTAGAGTTGCTTGCCAGAATTAGTGACGCGCAGGGAAAGGTGTCACCGTTTCTGCGCATTCACGCGATGAAATTTTACAACATGACCGCAGCCCCCGAATCTCTGGTCCGGGTAGGACAGGATCTAGCTGATGAGTTTGTCGCAATAAAGGACTATGTCGGTGCCAGAGAGGTGATGGAGCAATACGTCCTGCCAGTCGTCAATGAAGCCGGTCTTGTACAGCGACTGGTTCAGGTCCGAAGCCAGTACGCCGTTATACTGGCACTTGCAGGCGAACATGAGCAGGCAGAAGCGGAGATGTGTCGGCTAGCCCCTTTTTTTGAAGGGTTAACAGGTGAGCAGCGACTAGAGGTTGAAAATCAATCGAACTACATCGCGCAACTTGCTTACAAGGCGGCTAAATCCGAAGTAACGCGATTGTTCGGGGCGGTAGGCAGAAATGAACCTTGTCCCTGCGGGTCGGGAGTAAAGTATAAAAAATGTCATGGAGCCTGAGTGCTGGCTTCGCTATGTTGGACGCGGCCGGGGGCTAAGTCCACGGGAGCCATATCAGGATGCTGTCCACATCGTGCAACCGAGAGCTTTTTATTGGTATTGCCGTTGACTCTCTTAAAGCACATCGTCGTGCGTGGGGGCAGTATATGGCCTGCGAAAGCAGGCCAAATTCACCCAAGAGGGAGAAAATACGCGAGTGCGCACTAAAACACGCTATCGTAGTGCTGACCTTTAGTTGCAACGTCAAAAATGAACAACTCCCAGGCAGGGTTACTGGCTTCGGCTCAACGCAAATGGTTAAAAACCCACCAGGAAAATTGTCTCTCTACTTCCATTCTTAGTTCTGGGTCAGTTTTCATCGATGCTGTATCAGGCATACCATCCGGACAAAAATCAGCAAGCTGACTTTGAATAAACTTTAGCTTTTCTTCTTTTTCCCCTGCGTTCTCAAACACCATGAATGGCAGCTCGATAATCGGCGGTTTGGTCTGGGTGGTTAACGGCATGGTTATGCCTGAATTACGGCCAGGCAGTGAGTGTAATTCTCTGATATGACTCAACAGATTGTAGGGTAATGTGTTTTTTACGAAGTAAAAAACGTATGCATAATAATCAGTTACGAATCCATCCCTTTTTCTTGGATAAGCCAGCGTATCCATCTCTGGAAAGGGAAACTGTAAACCCTCATTTCTGTAATGTACGATTGGCACTCGTTCAAGTACACGCCCACGGTATTTGAGGATGTATTCATAGTGACAAGGTTGCTCAATGCTAATCGTTGACCACCAGTGTTGTCCTCCTATATCTTTTTCTTTGTCGCCAATATGAATGGCATAATCCGGGTCCAACCGATAATAGGCCTCGCTGATACCGTCATATTCCCAATTGTCGTAATCCAGAAGTAGTCTGACTATGCGGTCAGCGGGTGCCAGGTCCAGGTTAAAGCGCTCTCTCCACATTGCCATGACATCTCCTGGGCTGGCACAGCTAGTTACTGGCGTATTGGCATCTTGTTGCCGGGTGTAAACGACACCGGCTCTGACAGTTTTTCCCTCTTTTATATAGTCCTGGGTCAGATAGTAGGGTTTAATTCTGACGTTACGAATTTGTAGAATAGCCAGCACTTTATGCTGGAGTGTGATGTGGTGCAGCTGAATATCCGGACAATGGTGCTCTGCAAAACTGACTTTTCTTAACAGATCGATTAAATTTGCCTGGTTAAGTTGCTTACCATCTTCCGGCACGCCGGTAATCACCCCTTCATCATTCACGCCAAAAATCAGATACCGGTCACCGTCATGCAGGACGTTTGCCATGCAGAGGATATCGTGAACAAGGGCTGCATTGTTTTGGTGGTAGGTTTGTTTAAAGTCCCACCATGGCCCTTCCTTGCCACTGGCAATCAGTTTTTCGATGGTTTCGTTCATAGTCCCCTCTATCCGATATGGCGTGCGTTTACTTGTACCAAGTATTCCTTCAGTCTACTTAAATTGGTAGTGCGAAATGGCTCTTCTGGCATTCGATGCCAGGGAAGCCAGTTGATTACTTAATAAGTATCGTTGTCAGCAGTTAAACGGCAGTTCCTCTTCTCGTAAAACTACCGGCGCCTTGTCTGCCCGGTACTGGATCCAAGTTTTCAGGTCTATTTGCGTGCTATTACGACCAGCTAAATCAAAATATCCTCTGTTAGCAAAACGGCGATGTATAAGCTCTTCACCTGTTATGGACAGATAGGCGTTCAATGCCGAACGATGGATGAAAAGTGCGCGTTGTTTTACACCTTTTTGATGGAAGGCGATAAGTTTGCCAGAATGATCAACCCAACCGCTTTGACAATCCCATAAAAGTTCGAGTTTTTGAATGATTCCCAGGCATGGCGCAATGAGGTTATCCTGGCGCTCGGGCATGGTATATGAGTAGTCGTATTCACCAGTTCATACAGACACCGGAACAGCGCTTCGCGCTGGAGCAGGAGCATCTGCAGCACGGACTTCGATACCATCTACTTCGACATCCGCCATATATCCTGGTACAGCTATATCGAGGTTGGCGGCAATCGTTACAGTGTTACCGAAACGCTGTGTGGTCAGCCGGTCTCGATACGAATATCACTGGATGGTGAGTTGCGGGTCTAGCCTGAGTGAGCAGAGTTTGTCTCATTGTCTTCGTACGGCAAAAAAGTCGCTATCAACGAGTAAGTGACATGCTCATATGGCAGGCTCATTATGGGTAACCTTTCCTCAAGCTCCTTTTCCATTTCGGCAAGGCACGACGTGTGGTCAAACAGATATTCTGTATCCCAGAAAACATCTCTGACATTTCTGGGAACCTTTTCGTAAAGTCTGGAAAGTTCAAGCATGAGTTCTTCATTGATAAGCAGTTTGAATTCTGGGCCTGCACTCAAACCAACAATAGTAAATGACTGATTGCCGTTATTACCGGTAACTTGATCTCGCAGCAAATATACGAATAGCGGAGCCTTTATACCTTTTGCAATAGCCGCTGTGGCATCAAATTGCTCTGCCTGGTTTGTGGCTTTATCGAAAATGGGATGGCCGACTCCAAGGATTTCGATTTTTTTATCCTTCACTGAACGGTCAAATGAGAGAGAATCGTACCGGCGCCTGATGCCAAACTGATTACTCCAGATTTTAGGCGTTTTAAAGCTCATTAGACCCTCATCACTTATCTCAAGACGATGTCCGTTCAGCTTAAGCATATTGTCAAAGAAGCCCTGCATATTGATAAGATCCAGTTTGGGGACCTCGTCGAGATTCTGGTATTCAAACTTTTCTGCATGACCAATCAGATTTTTAACCACACTCACGCCAGCCTGTCCGCCAAACGTTCCCGTTCTGGAGTCGAACCATTTTTTTAAGCTTTCAGGATCCTCAGCAAATCCCTCTGAGAAAAGCGCATTGAAAAAGCCTTTATCCGTCATACCAAGAATGAGCTGCAACAGGTCCTCCGGTTCTTCCATGGCAGCGCCTAAAGAGCGCATAACGTTTTCAATTTTTGTATTTAACAAATCCCAGATCCTTGACTCTACGGTGTCCGGGTTGCGTAAAACGAAGACTTCTACCTGCTGGCGTTGGCCATAGCGATTAAGTCGTCCAACACGTTGGTGCAGGCGCATGGGATTCCATGGAAGGTCAACATGAATCATGGAATAGCAATTATCCTGCAGGTCGATCCCTTCCCCACCGGCTTCGGTACAAATAATAAATCTGATGCTTCCCTCTTTAAATTTCCCCGCAGCATCATAGCGGTTCATCGTCCAACTGAAGCGCTCTCCAGATTCATTAAAAATACCCTCAAGACGCCCTTCTCCATTGATAAAACCGACTGAACCAAAGCCGTAGCGTTGATGTAAAGTATTGGCGATAAGTGCCTGGGTAGCCTTATATTCCGTGAAGAAGACAACCGTTCGGTTCTTGAATTCATTTTCAAGCACATCTATTAGCGTTTGGATTTTTGTTTCCTGTTGAACCTCTGAGGCCAGGAGCTGCAGCTCTTCAAGCATTGGCAGTTCATTCTCCATGAGTGCCACCTGTACTGACACACTGGCGTACTCTTCTTCCAGTTCGACGTAATGGTCATCCAGTTCGGGAGCTTCAAGCTCTTCAGCAAGAAGCAATAACGCCTGCCCAATGTCCTGTAACCGAAGCTTACTGTCTCCTGGTCGACGAATACGGCCGCTGATTGCCGCGTAAATTGCGGCAACCGAGCTGGCAGCAAGTTTTTGCATCGCGATCAGCACAAGTTGAACGGCGCGCTGATCGACTTTCGTCAGAGAGGATGCGTAAGCCTGGCCGGTTAGAATAAAGTTGGTTAATTTGTCATAAAAAGCTTGTTCGACGGCAGAGAACATATACGTTCTGGAACGGACCTGGACGGGTTTAAACAGCTTATTCCCTTCCATGTCAGTGACTTGCTGCTTGTTATTTCTGATGACGACTTGTTTAACGCCCTGAAGCTGAGCGTCAGCCGCTTTATTAGGTTCAAACAGATCGGGCCGCAGCAGGTGCAACAATGCGAAAAAGCCGTAGTCTTTGCCGCGATGGGGCGTGGCGGTGAAAAACAGCCGTGACTCAAATTTATTATGCTCTATTAAATTCTGGATAAAACGATAGCCCAGTGTTGCACCCGTATCTTCCTGATTGTTGAGATGATGGGCTTCATCCACGATCAACAGATCCCAGTTTTCGGCATTGAGCATTCGATCATGGCGGCCATGGCTGTCTTTGCGCAATGTGGGCAATGATGCCACGACCAGATCGTGTGTATTCCAGTAATCAGAGCGTTCCGTATCGATATCCGGAGAATATAGCGTCAGCCTGATATCAAACATCAGACGGAGTCGTTCCTCCCGGCTGACCGCCTCAACTGTCAGTAACCTGCCGGTTCGCATCCCCCAGAAGGTCACGATGATATACAGTGGCCGAGCCTGCATGTCCTGAACACACTCAGGACAGAAAAAATGTCTCTTTATTCGTCTGCGTCTCTCAGGCATACCCGCCACCTGAATATCTCTCCGTCAGAAGTATGAATTAAGAAGCACTGACATCCCTCCCCCCAATAATGACAACAGACATCTGTTACCGCATGTGTCGGGTTATCAGTGCTGAGTAACGCGCAATACAGGTGCACAAGAAGAGGATCTGTTGTTGTCAAAATGACCCATTTTGACAACATTGGATTAAAAAACTAATTTTTTGTTTTTACCTGGTTTTATGTTCTTAGTTATGTGATGTTTTTGGCTATTTATACTGTTAATGGAGTTTTGGAAAATTCAGAAAACTGACAGACATCAATGCCATATTGTTACAGAAGGGAATTGATATGGGGATTTTATTGATTTAAATCAAATGATCTTTAATTATTTGTTGTTCGCATAACATGTGTTTTTTAACATTTGTAACCGCAATACAGGCAGTTTACAGTTTGGGTCAAAAAGTTGCTTTTTCGCCCTTTTTGACGGCTTCCATAGCCGTTCAAAGCGGGCCGAATTTGACGCTGTATAAATCACCGTATGCCGGATATTCCGGTGTCCCAGGTAATCCTGAATCAGGCGTGTATCGATGCCGTTATCTGCCAACGCGTAACCACACCCATGTCTTAGCATATGTGGATGGACAGCAACAGCCAGCCCGGCATTTCTTCCGGCTTCAGCCAGCAAGTTATAAAATCGTTGACGGGTAAGCGGACACCCTGATCTGGAAATAAACAGCCAACCCATCGCTTCTTCGTCTGCAGACAACTTTATAGTTCCCCGGGCTTTGAGCCAGTTCCTGATACATTGTACTTCTTCAGTCAGTAAGGGATGCACCGTACTGAAGCCGTTTTTCAGGCGCCGAACGCACAGCTTTCGGGACTCGAGCTCAAGGTCAGCAAGACGTAACGAAAGCATTTCGCTGACCCTGAGTCCGTGGATAAAAGCAAGAAGAATCATGCAGGCATCACGTTCCGGGTGGCGCCCCTTCAGCACCGCCTGTAGCAAAAGGCTGACTTCATGGTGAGTAAGAAATTTTCGGGAAGACATTAATGGCTCCGGTCAGATGAAACAGAGCGGTCAAGAGTGACACGAGAACCCCATCAGGCTATGGCTAAACGTGCTAAAGTCAGAAAAGCAGAATAAAACTCCGAACTTTCTTGAGGACAGCCATCTGGCATGGTCCCACAGGTATACCAAATGAATTTAATCCAGCAACTGGCGGGAATTATCGAAGGTAATCTGAACAGTTCACTGTCAGTAAAAGTTCTTGCAGAACGTTCAGGCTATTCAGAGCGCTGGTTGTACAACCTGTTTCAGGAGGTAACGGGGATCAGTGTGGCGCAGTACATACGTCGCAGAAAACTAACACTTGCCGCTTTACTTTTGCGTCATACCAGTCGCCGGGTAACAGACATATCACTAATGTATGATTTCAGTTCACCCCAGGCTTTTTCCCGTGCTTTCAGGCAACAGTTCAAGGTGTCACCAGTGCAGTATCGCAATGCGGATGCCTGGGATATGCAGTATGCCCAGCCCGTATTGTACAGAACCACACCGTGCACAAAATTCAGAAGGATTGAGATAGCTGAGGGCAATCATCCTTCTGTTCCAAACCTTAAAATGCCTGTGAATCTGGGAATGGACTTTATCCATACCCAGAGCGGCGATCATTTTATTTATAACCGTAACCTTTTTGAGTCCATAATATCAATTTATGGTCCTGTTGATGAAATGTCTGATTTTATGATTTCAGGCGAAATGATACCCTCCAGAGAAACAGATTCTGAACTAATTTATTCTTTTAAAGAAATAAACAGTTTTTCCCTACCAGAGACGCTTCTTCCTGATGGTTTATATGCCAGTCAGGAATTTACTGGGACATACAAAGAAATTTTTGATTTTCATATATATGATGCTATGGGGGCGCTGTGTATTAATAAATGCGTTTTAAAAAGAGGGCCTATATATACGCTATTTCACCGAACAGATAATAAAAATATTATGGATATGCAATTCCTCATTCCTTGCGTAAAAATTTAATTTTGCCAGACCCGATGAAAACGCCCTGGATTACTGGCTGTATACAGTACAGTATGATGAATGTTCCTGTGTCCCAGATAATCCTGAATCAGACGGGTATCCAGTCCCTGATTAGCAAGAGCATAACCACAGGCATGACGCAACATGTGCGGATGAACCTTAATTCTCAGCCCCGCACGCTGACTATATCGTGCGCAGAGTTTATAAATCCATTGTCTGGAAATTTTTTTTCCATGGCTTGACAGAAAAAGATAATCATCCTGACTACCCTTAGCGTATCTTTTTCTAATCAGGAACCAGCGTTGCAATAATTCTATTGTTTCTGGCTGTAATGGATGTGAAGTTGATAATCCATTTTTCAGTCGCCTAATAAAAACAATTTTTTCAGTCATATCAAGATCTCCCAGCCTAAGGTCTATCAATTCACTGACGCGAAGCCCATGAATGTAAGCTATTTGCAGTAGTGCTTTATCACGGATTTCATTTCGCGTACCCGTTATAGCATTAAAAAAAAGCGTCCATTCGCTGTGAGTGATGTATTTTCGCATATTTCCTCCTGTCAGAGTTATACGTAAAGTTTACACTCTTAATTAAAAGGAAAACTTATCAGTTTCGGAAGTTGGCGTGTAAGTGTTACCCGAACGCTGTATTGGCGTTATCTTGCCCTTCCCTCATTTGGTTAGCCAGCAGGACCTTAGCTGAAATCGAGTCATTAATCCGTTCAGGATTTGCGACGACCCATTGGTTGGTCATGAATCCAGGAAAAATACCCGCTTAATCCGAACTTCGAGGATTTCACGCTGTTCTCTTTAGCAATGAGAAATCATGATTACCCGCTGGGGTTTACCGACCTCCTGCCGCATGGACTGCGCAGGAAAAATTATTGAAATAAATGACAGCAGAAAACGTTAACACTACTGTTAAACAACATCTTACCCATCCGGTGAATACCTATACTGGAGTATTACTTCCGAAATAACAAATTACCCCACTAACAATGTTGGCGGGGATTCTGGTAATTATCTCTTTTTTATTCGATAATCTTTAAAAACGTTCAAAAAATTAACCACTAACTAATAATGATATTTTATTGGCTAATTTTTACGTAATAATAACGGCAGGTAAAAAAACACATTAAAATAACACTGAAAACCCCGAAATTATCATTGACATATTGTTCATCCTTTTGATTTTACTTTAAAAAATATAATGTAATTATTGTCAGGAACTAAACAAGATTAGGATTTTGTTATTTAAAACCCAGACCATTGAGCTTGCTTACTTTATCGATAAATCCTACTTTTTTATTGCGATCCAATCATTTTAAGGAGTTTGAAATGGATAAGAAGCAAGTAACGGATTTAAGGTCGGAACTACTCGATTCACGTTTTGGTACAAAATCTATTTCCACCATCGCTGAATCTAAACATTTTCCGCTG
>NZ_VATQ01000063.1:0-5816 GCF_005781135.1 Escherichia sp. E3659
ACTGCTCCTGATGTACGATGACGCCCAGTCCATTTACCGGCGGGAGCGGGCCCTGAACTTTTCTCTGGCCAGTGTGGGGATTCAGGCACAGGGACGCACTTCTGTCCTGCCGGTCAATTATCGTAATCCGAAACGCATTCTGCACTTTGCTTATGCATTCTCCCGCGAGTATTTTGAAAAACATCAGAACCGTGAAATACCGCTCGTTCAGCCACAGGCAGGCGGTGAAGAAGGCACAGAGCCGGAAATCCTGCGTTGTGCTTCTGAACGTGATGAAGCCAGACAGGTTGCAGACTGGCTGGAGAAGCGCCATGCCCTGTGCGGTCACTGGAGTGATATGGCTGTGCTGTGTCCGGCAGAGTTTTCAGTGAAAGAACTGACAGAGGTTATGACACAGCGTGGGATACCTTTTGCCACCTGCTTTGACAAGGAAGGCAAGAAGACATACTCGCGACGCAAGGATGTGGTGCATTTACTGACGTACCAGAGCAGTAAGGGGCTGGAGTTTCCGTATGTGGCGGTTATCAATGCTTCTTTCGTTCACTCTGGCGCTGCGGATGAGTCTGAAGTGATTCCGGTGCTTTATGTTGCGTTCACCCGGGCAACCCGTGAATTACTGGTGACCTGTTACCGTGAAAACAGTATCAGTCGTCACCTTGAGGATTTTGCATAATACCGGACCATTTCTTTATTCCGGGCTTTCACCATACTGTTATTATCAGGTTTATTTAATTCGCCATGAACCCGTTATTTAACGATATTCAGATGCGTCTTTTTCATCTTAATCATTCTCCGTATTCCTGGCACTGGAATGTCAGATTCAGACCCCAGGAAGCCATATATACTGGTAACGATACCTGTCAATATCACCATTACCTGTAATCAGTCAGGTTTTCATTTAACCCGGGACGGACAACGGGTATTCACTGAACGTTATATCAGAAACCTTAATGAGCTGTTACCGGTTCTGAAACGGCGATGGGATGTGACACCGGCAATTATCCGCGCGGTGGAATACCTTTCCCGGGTACAGGTACCACACTGATGTTCTTTCCGTAACGGTTAATCATGATTTAATACAGCAACACCGAATCTGCCGATGACTTCTGAAGTGAAACTGAAAACCGGTGGTGACCCCCGGTCATTACCGGATTATGCTGCCCTGCGCGATGAAATCAGCAAACTGACCCACCCGGCACGCCCGGATGTGGACTGGCGTTATGTGGAGACGCTCTGCCTGCGTCTGTATGAACACAATGGCGTGGAATTACAGACAGCATCCTGGTACACCATCGCCCGGATGCATACAACAGGGTTAAGTGGCCTGAATGAAGGGCTGGCTCTGATTGTGGCGCTGACCCGGCATCACTGGTCAGTGATGTGGCCGCTGAATACCCACGCCCGGCTGGAAATTATTACCGGTCTGTTCAACCGTCTGCAAAAAACGCTCCGGGCCATGCCACCGGACGACCGTGACAACCTGCCCCTGCTGTATCAGACCGAAACATTCCTGAAGGCACTGAGTGACACACTGGCCCGGCACGAACTTAAACAGAGCAGTAAAGTGGCTTTACCGGAAGCCATGGTGAAGGGATATATCACCCGTCTGGAAAATCAGCCGGTGCAGGGCGAAGCGTCGTCACCGGTAACCCTTCCGGCTCAGGCACTCCGGTCTGATGCTCGGGACGTACAGGAACATCAGCCCCTGCTGCACTCCCGTCTGGTGTATGTTGTTTCTGAAACAAAAACAGAGCCCACACCCTCCCTTCAAAAATCCCCGCCCATGTTTCTGAAGCCGTTTTTGGTTGGTGTCTGTGCGGCATTGCTGGCTGTCAGCGTGGCCATTCAGGGATGGCAGTTTCTGACACAGCCATCACCGGCAGAGCAGCAACTCAGGGCGCTGCTGACACCACCACCGGATGTGCTTTCAGCAGACCAGATGACACAGCTCAGCAGAACACCCTCACTGTTAAATCATGCGTCAGAGTGGATAACCCTTTCCGGTCAACAGATAACGCGACTGACAGAATTACCCCTGGCATACAACCTGCAGCGCAGTGCGCAGCTACTGCAGCAACTGATGGTACTTTTCCCCGACAATCCCCGGGTACAGGACATGGTGGATAACTGGCAGAAGAGTGTAAGGAGTCGTGCGCTCCCGGAAGAGGCGATGACGGGTTGGAATGAAGGCATGACCCGCTTACAGCAGCTGGCTGAACGCCTGAACCGTCTGGATGAACAGCGGGGAAAATACATGACGGTCAGTGAACTGAAAACGGAGGTGTTTGGCATCATGCAGGCTTTTAACCGGCATATCCCGGCAGAAGAGCGGTTACGTCGCTATGGTGAAGTTCGCGACCAGAATGGCAGTGAACAGCAGCAAAAACAAATGGAAAATGCCCTTGCTGAACTAATGAGTCGTTACTGGATTCTTGAGCGTGGATTTCTGAATGGTGAATATAAATTAATATCAGAATCAGGGAATAATTAGACAACATAAGTATTTTCTTTTTGGGGGATTTAATTTATGAGATCAAAATTATTAAATATCTTTGTAAAAAATATAGGTTGTATAGGTCCTGAGGGAGTTAAGGTAAAACTTGATGATATTCTTTGTCTGGTTGGTCCTAATAATTCAGGAAAGACAACAATCTTAAGGGCTTATGAGTTAGCATACAATCCAAATTCTTTTAATATTCATAGTGATCGATGTAACTGGGCGCAGAAAAATGAACTTTCGCAAGTTATTCTTGAGGTTCATATTCCTGAAGGTATAGGGAATGTTGATGAGAAATGGAAAATTATTGATGGCAGCAATAGAATCGTCAGAAGTTTATGGGTTTGGGATGAAACGGGAAAACCAACAAGAAAAACATGGGATCCTCAGACTGAAGACTGGTCAGAGGACAGCAAGGCCGGTGGAGCCGATAATGTTTTTAAATCACGTTTGCCAAGACCAATGCGAATTAGATCACTGGATGATGCAGCGACTACAGAAGAGACATTACTCACTCTTGCGTTGACTCCCTTAGTGAAAGAGTTGAAGGCTCTGGAGTGTAATAAAGAGTCACAAATATCAAAAGTTAAAGCAGCTTTGGTTAAAGCTGTAAATGAGATCGCTGAACCTCATCAAGAACGATTTTCTTCTATTTCTCGACAAATTCAGACAGGGTTTCAACATGTCTTTCCTGCTCTTGGTGTTCAGCTCAGTGTTGAAATGAATCCACCTGAGCTTAAAATAGACAATTTATTAAAGCAGGGGTCTGGTTTATTAGTCAAAGAGGCTGCGGGAAACTCTCGCATTGGGCAACAGGGGACAGGAGCAAGACGAGCTCTTTTTTGGGCAATGCTCCAGGTTCATAATGAAATTAGCCGACAAAATGAAAAGCGAGAAGCTCTTCTTAAATCCTTTAGAGAACAACTTAAAAAAGAGGTGAGGAAAAATGTAAAAAGTGAAAATATAAATCTCCTGAAACAACAAATAGATGCTATTGAAAATGGCGCCCCTGTTCCTGAAGATACAGACGATCCAGCCTTGCCCGGATATATTCTTTTAATGGATGAGCCAGAAAATGCGTTACACCCAATGGCTGCCAGAGCGGCGCAAGCGCATCTTTATGAACTTGGTAAACATCCAGATTGGCAGGTGCTATTAACAACTCATTCACCATACTTTATAAACCCTCTTGAGGATCATACTACGATTGCTCGTATGCAACGTTCAACAGATGGGAAATCACTTTCTCCACGCTTGTATGTGGCTGATGAAGCTAACTTCTCACCTGATGAGAAAGATAATTTACAGGCACTACAACTTACAGATATTGGTTTTGCTGAAATATTTTTGGGGAGTTATCCAATTATTGTTGAAGGTGATACTGAACATGCGGCATTTATTTCAGCAATCACTAAAGAAAAACATGAGATGTCAGGTAAGGTAAGTATTGTCAGAGCCAGAGGTAAGGCGGTTCTGGTTCCTTTGATAAAGATGTTAAATCATTTTAAAGCAGATTTTGGGATTGTACATGATATTGATTGGCCTTATCGTAGAGATGGTTCTAATAATGGTTCATGGACGCTTAATACGATCATTAGAAATGAGATTATAAAATGCAGGAATAATGGGCAAAAAGTATATCATCGTTGGAGTGTCCCCGATTTTGAGCGTTTTTTAGGTGGTGAGGAGTTGGGGAAAGATAAACCCTATACAGCATTTAATCGAATTTCGCGCGATGAAAAATTAAAAGAAAAGATTCAAAATCTTATAATTAATTTGTTTGAAGGGGAGTGTTATGATCCTGATGACTTTGAACCCGATGATGATTTTAATACTCAACTCATGGAGCAATTAAAAGTATGGGCAAAAAATAATGATGAAAGTGATAATGTTCGCGTTGTGGGGTGTTGATTATAACATTGGTTGATGGCTAAATTTCATATAAATAACTTTGCATAACCAATTCGGTTTTACTGTTTTTATATAAAGCCTTTAGGACGAGGAGGAAGGGGAAGTGTTGCAATTTATTCAGTGAGATAGTTTGTTTGTGGAGTATTTAAACAATTTTCGGTGATTGTCTGTTGTTCAGGATAGTATGGCGAATATGAATGGTAAATATAATGTCAGGAGTGAATTGTTAGCTCGTTGTATCGGAACAGGTAGATTGAAAGGAGATGTGGTAAGTGATTTTATTGGGTTTAATGGTAGCAAACAGGTAGGTTATGTTTTATTAACTTTATTTTTAATAAAAGTAATAAATCCTGATTTTCTCTCTCATTATCGTATATTTAATCGTTTTTTGCGTTATGAGAGAAAAGTTATGGATATATATAATTCTTTGAGTGATATAGAAGTTGATTGTATTTGCCGGGAAGTGATGGCTATATATGAACATACTCAGCGATGCTGCAACGAAAAGAAAATTACAACTGTCCAGTTAGGCAGGAAACTTAATGGCAGGTATGCAGATATGATTGCTGAGTTAAAAGAAACAGCAGAGATGAGGGGGGAGGGGGTAATTTCTTTTGAGATGGATATATTGAATTCTTTTAATGATGCGGATGAATATCACGGACGTGTTAAACTGGAATTGGATATACCTGCTTCAGATATATTATATTGCCATGATTTTATTGATTCAAAACATGTAAACTCCTGGCTGGTTGAACCACATGAGTGGGTGGTTATTAATCGTTCTCTTACTGGGATTGTTACAGTGCCAGTATCAGCAATAAAAATCTCTTAATGAAAAAATTATGTATGTAACTTACTTTATATATATAAGGGTAAAAACAGTCCCGGTAGTAATTAAATATTATTTAATGTTTATTGCTATGTGTTGGAGATATAAGCGGGTTTCTTTTGCATAAAGTAAAAATAAATGAATGATAATTTTTTAACGGAGAAAGTCCTTACTGGAGAGAATGTTCTGCGTGCAGCAATTGCTCGTATTGAGTGGATTTTTGAAACATTTCCATCAGTTTGTCTCTCTTTTTCCGGTGGTAAAGATTCCACCGTGCTTTTCCACCTTGTGGCAGAGGTAGCCCGCAGGAGAAAACGTCATTTTTCTGTATTGTTCATTGACTGGGAGGCTCAGTACCAGTGCACAATTGCACACATTCTGAAGATGAGGGAGATGTATCGGGATGTGACGGAGACTTTTTACTGGGTGGCACTCCCCCTGACTACGGTAAACGGTGTCTCTCAGTTTCAACCGGAGTGGATATGCTGGGAGTCTGGTGTGACCTGGGTTCGCCAGCCACCGGAATACGCCATTACGGATATGGCGTATTTTCCTTTTTACCGGTATGCCATGACG
>NZ_VATQ01000064.1:0-21099 GCF_005781135.1 Escherichia sp. E3659
CTCAGCCCACATCCATGTGGGCTGCCCCGGCCTACAGGAAACGATTCGGCGATTTACAGCCGGACCCACACCCCCGCTGTGATGTCCATGTACCACAGACAACGCTTCATTGCTGAAGTTATAAGGCGTTACGCAGCATTGGGTAAAATGGCCGATACCATCACACCTCGTACTCCATCTCGCCATCCTTACGCAGCGGAATAATCTGCACCTTCTGCACACGATGGCTTTCCACCTGCAACGTTTTAAGCAAATAATCCCCCACCTGAACTTCTTCGCCAGGTTTTGGAATACGCTGCAAATATTCCATCAACAGCCCGGCAATGGTGTGATATTCACGTTTTTCATCCAGCGGCAGCGGCACATATTGCACCAGATCCTCCAGCGGCATATGACCATTCGCCGTCCAGGAACCGTCGGCATTCTTCTGAATATCATGGCGGGCGTCGATCTCTTCCACTTCGTTCGGCAAGTTACCGGCAATGGTTTCAGTGACGTCACTTAATGTCACAATCCCTTCCACCGAGCCAAACTCATCCACCACAAAAGCAAAGTGTGTGCGGGCATTACGGAACTGCTCCAGGGCAGGTAACAACGGCAAGGTTTCCGGGAACACCAGCGGCTGGCGAATCAACACCCGCAGGTTGAGCGGTTCGCCGCGCAGTGACTGTTGTAGCAGGTCGATAACGTGAACAACACCGAGCAAATCTTCTGCATCATCACCGTCGGTAACCACCAGCCGCGTATGCTGATTTCGCTCCAGCAACTGGCGGATCTCGTCTTCCGGCGCGTTGAGATCGATATGCTCAATATCGTGGCGCGACGTCATAATGCTGCTGACGGTACGCTGGTTAAGATTAAGTACCCGCTCAATCATCCGCCGTTCCTGCGGATTAAAGATCTGCTGGTTACCATGATCCACCAGCATGGACGCGGTTTCGGCGTCCAGTTCCGCATCTTCTTTTTGCCCGCTAAGCAGGCGCATTACCGCTTCGGTAGTCCGCTGGCGCAGCGTCTGGTTAGCGGAGAGAAAACGTCGCCGGTTAAAGATAGCCAACTGATTGAGCGCCTCGATCATCACCGAGAAACCAATGGCAGCGTACAGATAGCCCTTCGGAATAGCGAATCCGAAACCTTCCGCCACCAGGCTAAAGCCAATCATCAACAGGAAACTTAAGCAGAGTATGACGATGGTCGGATGGCTATTAACGAACTGGGTTAACGGTTTGCTGGCCATCAGCATCAGGCTGATAGCGATAACGACGGCGGCCATCATGACCAGTAAATGGTCGACCATCCCGACGGCGGTAATCACCGAGTCGAGTGAGAAGATGGCGTCCAGCACCACAATTTGCGTCACCACGCCCCAGAACTTCGCACCTTTGCGTTGTGTGGGATTATTGCTGTCTTTCCCTTCCAGCCGTTCGTTCAGCTCCATCGTGGCTTTGAACAACAGGAAGAAACCACCAAACAGCATGATTAAGTCGCGGGCGCTAAAGGTAAACGAGCGGAAGCTGAACAGCGGTTGAGTCAGGGTGACCAGCCAGGAGATTGACGCCAGCAGTAACAGGCGCATTAACATCGCCAGCAGCAGCCCGGTAACCCGTGCGCGGTCACGCTGCTTCGGCGGTAGTTTTTCGGCGAGGATGGCAATAAAGACCAGGTTATCAATGCCGAGGACCAGTTCGATCACAATCAGCGTGATTAACCCGGCCCAGATAGACGGATCGGCAATCCATTCCATAGTAAGTACAAAACCTATTCGTTGTATGACAAATGTCACAATTCGATCATGGATAAATCAGGGCAAAAATGCAATGTTGCAGCACTATTTATCTCATATTATTTGAGGGTAATAATCTCACATTATCCCTGAATTAAAAGTGGTAATAATAAAACATTATTTAAGAAATATCGCATGTGGAGACACTGTATTAAATATTGTCAACCTAAAGAAACTCCTAAAAACCATATTGAATGACACTTAATATAATTCTTAAAAATAGCCAATTGCCGAATTGTTACCTTGCCTGCTATTCCGTTAGCTGTAACACTTCCTCCTGCATTATTGGAGAGCCAATATTCAATTACCATAATGTCACCTTATATTCGGAAGTTAATTTCCGCAATAACCCTTTCTCATCAACGACTGTATGTTGAGAGGGTTTTAAAAATTAAGCTAAATCAGTGTATTGGTAGCTAAAAAGCCAGGGGCGGTAGCGTGTCTGGATGCCTGAAAGACCAGTCTGAATTATTCTGTCAATAGCCTGCGGATGAAATCAATTTTTTTAGGACTGATGCCAGTTAAATTTTTATTCAATTAACTGCAAGGTAAATGTGCATGGCGACATTGCTATTAATAGTGCACAGGATAATTACTCTGCCAAAGTGATAAATAAACAATGATGAAATCCAAAATGAAATTGATGCCATTATTGGTGTCAGTAACCTTGATAAGCGGTTGCACAGTACTTCCGGGCAGCAATATGTCGACGATGGGGAAAGACGTCATCAAACAGCAGGACGCTGATTTCGATCTCGACAAAATGGTGAATGTTTATCCGCTGACCCCGCGCCTGATTGACCAATTACGCCCACGCCCGAATGTAGCGCGCCCCAATATGACGCTGGAAAGTGAGATCGCGAATTACCAGTATCGCGTCGGGCCGGGCGACGTTCTTAATGTCACTGTCTGGGATCACCCGGAACTCACTACGCCAGCCGGTCAGTATCGCAGCTCCAGCGACACCGGTAACTGGGTACAGCCAGACGGCACCATGTTCTACCCGTATATCGGCAAGGTTCACGTGGTGGGAAAAACGCTCGCTGAAATCCGCAGTGATATTACCGGGCGCTTAGCGACGTACATCGCTGACCCGCAGGTGGACGTTAATATCGCCGCCTTCCGCTCGCAAAAAGCCTACATCTCCGGTCAGGTGAATAAATCCGGTCAACAGGCCATTACCAACGTGCCTCTGACCATTCTCGATGCCATCAACGCCGCAGGTGGCCTGACCGACACCGCTGACTGGCGCAACGTGGTGCTAACACACAATGGTCGTGAAGAACGTATTTCTTTACAGGCACTGATGCAAAACGGCGACCTCAACCAGAACCGACTGCTTTATCCCGGCGATATTCTCTACGTGCCGCGTAATGATGATCTGAAAGTATTTGTGATGGGTGAAGTGAAGAAACAGAGCACCCTGAAAATGGACTTTAGCGGCATGACCCTGACTGAAGCCCTGGGCAATGCTGAAGGCATCGACATGACCACCTCCAACGCCAGCGGCATCTTTGTCATTCGTCCGCTGAAAGGCGAGGGCGGGCGTAACGGCAAGATTGCCAATATCTACCAGCTGGATATGTCCGATGCCACGTCGCTGGTGATGGCGACAGAATTCCGCCTGCAACCTTATGACGTGGTGTATGTCACCACCGCACCGGTTTCCCGCTGGAACCGTCTGATCAATCAGTTGCTGCCAACTATTAGCGGTGTCCGTTACATGACGGATACAGCCAGCGACATTCATAACTGGTAATCGTCATGTTTAACAACATCTTAGTTGTCTGTGTCGGCAATATTTGCCGTTCCCCGACGGCGGAACGCTTACTGCAACGTTATCACCCGGAACTGAAAGTGGAGTCCGCTGGACTCGGCGCGCTGGTCGGTAAGGGCGCTGATCCTACCGCTATCAGCGTCGCCGCAGAACATCAACTGTCTCTGGAAGGCCACTGTGCACGACAAATCAGTCGCCGCCTGTGTCGCAACTATGACCTGATTTTGACCATGGAAAAGCGCCATATCGAACGCTTATGCGAGATGGCACCTGAGATGCGCGGCAAAGTGATGCTGTTTGGTCACTGGGATAACGAATGTGAAATCCCCGATCCGTATCGCAAAAGCCGGGAAACGTTTGCAGCGGTGTACACATTACTTGAACGGTCTGCCCGCCAGTGGGCGCAGGCATTGAACGCAGAGCAGGTATAAGAATGACAGAAAAAGTAAAACAACATGCCGCTCCGGTAACGGGCAGTGATGAAATCGATATTGGTCGCCTGGTCGGCACCGTCATTGAAGCGCGCTGGTGGGTGATTGGCATCACCGCCGTATTCGCCCTCTGTGCTGTGGTTTACACCTTCTTCGCCACGCCGATATACAGTGCCGACGCACTGGTACAAATCGAGCAAAGCAGCGGCAATTCGCTGGTGCAGGATATCGGCTCGGCATTAGCCAATAAACCGCCAGCATCGGACGCCGAGATCCAGTTGATTCGTTCGCGTCTGGTGCTTGGTAAAACGGTGGACGATCTCGACCTCGATATTGCGGTGAGCAAAAACACGTTCCCGATTTTCGGTGCGGGCTGGGATCGCCTGATGGGACGTCAGAACGAGACGGTGAAAGTGACCACCTTTAACCGCCCGAAAGAGATGGCGGATCAGGTGTTTACGCTTAATGTGCTGGATGACAAAAACTACACCCTGAGCAGTGATGGCGGCTTTAGCGCCCGTGGGCAAGCGGGCCAGATGCTGAAAAAAGAAGGCGTCACGCTGATGGTTGAAGCTATTCACGCCAGCCCGGGCAGTGAGTTTACCGTCACCAAATACTCCACGCTGGGGATGATCAATCAACTGCAAAACAGCCTGACGGTAACGGAGAACGGCAAAGACGCAGGCGTACTGAGCCTGACTTATACCGGTGAAGATCGCGAACAGATCCGCGACATTCTTAACAGCATCGCCCGTAACTATCAGGAACAAAATATTGAGCGCAAATCGGCGGAAGCGTCGAAAAGCCTCGCCTTCCTCGCGCAACAGTTACCAGAAGTACGCAGCCGCCTTGATGTCGCCGAAAACAAACTGAATGCCTTCCGTCAGGATAAAGATTCTGTTGATCTGCCGCTGGAAGCAAAAGCGGTGCTTGATTCAATGGTGAACATCGACGCGCAGCTGAACGAACTGACCTTTAAAGAGGCGGAAATCTCCAAGCTGTTCACCAAAGTTCATCCGGCGTACCGCACGCTGTTGGAGAAACGTCAGGCGCTGGAAGACGAAAAAGCCAAACTTAACGGTCGCGTAACGGCGATGCCGAAAACCCAGCAGGAGATTGTGCGCCTGACCCGCGATGTCGAGTCTGGTCAGCAGGTCTATATGCAACTGCTGAATAAAGAGCAGGAGCTGAAAATCACCGAAGCCAGCACCGTCGGCGATGTGCGCATTGTTGACCCGGCAATCACCCAGCCAGGTGTACTGAAACCGAAGAAAGGACTGATTATCCTCGGCGCGATTATCCTCGGCCTGATGCTCTCTATCGTGGGTGTGCTGCTGCGCTCGTTGTTTAATCGCGGCATCGAAAGCCCACAGGTGCTGGAAGAACACGGTATTAGCGTCTATGCCAGCATCCCGCTGTCGGAATGGCAAAAAGCGCGCGATAGCGTCAAAACCATCAAAGGGATTAAACGCTATAAACAGAGCCAGCTACTGGCGGTGGGGAATCCAACCGATCTGGCGATTGAAGCCATCCGTAGTCTGCGTACCAGTCTGCACTTCGCGATGATGCAGGCGCAGAACAATGTGTTGATGATGACCGGGGTTAGCCCGTCAATCGGTAAAACCTTTGTCTGCGCCAACCTGGCGGCGGTGATCAGCCAGACCAATAAACGCGTGTTGTTGATCGACTGCGATATGCGCAAAGGCTACACCCACGAGCTGTTGGGCACCAATAACGTCAATGGCCTGTCGGAAATTCTGATTGGTCAGGGCGATATTACTACCGCTGCTAAACCGACCTCTATTGCCAAATTTGACCTGATCCCGCGCGGTCAGGTGCCGCCAAATCCTTCTGAACTGTTAATGAGCGAACGCTTTGCCGAACTGGTGAACTGGGCGAGTAAAAACTATGACCTGGTGTTGATTGATACGCCGCCGATTCTGGCAGTGACCGATGCAGCAATTGTCGGGCGTCACGCTGGAACCACGTTAATGGTGGCGCGTTATGCGGTCAACACATTGAAAGAAGTGGAAACCAGTCTGAGCCGCTTTGAGCAAAACGGTATTCCGGTGAAAGGGGTGATTCTGAACTCCATCTTCCGCCGCGCCAGCGCGTATCAGGATTATGGCTATTACGAATACGAATATAAGTCGGATGCGAAATAACGACGCCTGTATTCGCACCGCCCCGTAGGCCGGATAAGGCGTCCACGCCGCATCCGGCAAGCAAACCAGCTCATAAGCCGGGAGAACAACCTATGAAAGACAATCCGCTGATTTCAATCTATATGCCGACCTGGAACCGCCAACAACTGGCGATTCGGGCGATAAAATCGGTCCTGCGCCAGGACTACAGCAACTGGGAGATGATCATCGTGGATGATTGCTCCACCTCCTGGGAACAACTGCAACAATACGTCACCGCCCTCAACGATCCGCGTATCACTTACATCCACAATGATATTAACAGCGGGGCGTGTGCGGTACGTAACCAGGCGATTATGCTGGCGCAAGGGGAATACATCACCGGGATCGATGATGATGATGAATGGACGCCCAACCGACTGAGCGTCTTCCTCGCCCATAAACAGCAACTGGTCACTCACGCCTTTTTGTACGCTAACGACTACGTTTGCCAGGGCGAAGTCTATTCCCAACCGGCAAGCTTGCCGCTGTATCCCAAATCGCCGTATTCACGCCGCCTGTTCTACAAACGCAATATCATCGGCAACCAGGTCTTTACCTGGGCATGGCGTTTCAAAGAGTGCTTGTTCGATACCGAACTGAAAGCAGCACAGGATTACGACATCTTCCTGCGAATGGTAGTGGAGTACGGCGAACCGTGGAAAGTGGAAGAGGCGACGCAGATCCTGCATATCAATCACGGCGAAATGCAGATCACCTCGTCACCGAAAAAATTCTCCGGATACTTCCACTTTTACCGCAAGCACAAAGACAAATTCGACCGTGCCAGCAAAAAATATCAGCTGTTTACCCTCTACCAGATCCGTAATAAACGTATGACCTGGCGCACCTTGTTGACGCTGCTGTCGGTGCGTAACGGCAAACGTCTGGCTGATGGTATTCGGGGGCGCTAAAGATGCTGGAAGATCTGCGCGCCAACAGCTGGAGTTTACGCCCGTGCTGCATGGTTCTTGCCTATCGCGTCGCTCATTTTTGTTCAGTGTGGCGCAAAAAGAACGTCCTCAACAATCTGTGGGCGGCCCCGCTGCTGGTGCTGTATCGCATTATCACCGAATGCTTTTTCGGTTATGAAATCCAGGCCGCCGCAACCATTGGTCGCCGTTTCACTATCCATCACGGTTACGCCGTAGTGATCAATAAAAACGTGGTAGCGGGGGATGATTTCACCATTCGCCACGGCGTCACTATCGGCAATCGTGGTGCCGATAACATGGCATGTCCACACATTGGCAACGGCGTCGAACTCGGTGCCAACGTCATAATTCTTGGTGATATCACGCTTGGTAACAACGTCACCGTGGGCGCGGGCAGCGTGGTGCTCGACTCTGTCCCGGATAACGCGCTGGTGGTGGGAGAAAAAGCGCGAGTGAAGGTAATTAAATGAATATTCTGCAATTTAATGTGCGACTGGCGGAAGGCGGGGCAGCAGGTGTGGCGTTAGATCTCCACCAGCGTGCGCTGCAACAGGGGCTGGCGTCACATTTTGTCTACGGCTACGGCAAAGGCGGCAAAGAGAGCGTCAGCCATCAGAATTATCCGCAGGTAATCAAGCATACGCCGCGGATGACCGCGATGGCGAACATTGCCCTGTTTCGTCTGTTTAATCGCGATCTGTTTGGCAATTTCAATGAGTTATATCGCACCATTACTCGCACACCGGGTCCGGTGGTCCTGCATTTTCATGTGCTGCACAGCTACTGGCTAAATCTTAAGAGCGTGGTGCGCTTTTGCGAAAAGGTGAAAAACCACAAACCGGATGTCACTCTGCTCTGGACGCTGCACGACCACTGGAGTGTAACCGGACGCTGCGCCTTTACCGACGGTTGCGAAGGCTGGAAAACGGGCTGCCAGAAATGCCCGACCTTAAATAACTATCCGCCGGTGAAGATTGATCGCGCGCACCAGCTGGTGGCGGGCAAACGCCAGTTATTCCGTGAGATGCTGGCGCTGGGCTGTCAGTTTATTTCCCCCAGCCAGCATGTGGCTGACGCTTTCAATAGCCTGTACGGGCCAGGGCGTTGCCGGATTATCAATAACGGCATTGATATGGCAACCGAAGCGATTCTGGCGGATCTGCCTCCGGTGCGCGAAACCCAGGGCAAGCCGAAAATCGCGGTGGTAGCGCATGACCTGCGTTACGACGGCAAAACTAACCAGCAACTGGTACGCGAGATGATGGCGCTGGGCGACAAAATCGAACTGCATACCTTCGGTAAGTTCTCGCCGTTCACCGCTGGCAACGTGATTAATCACGGCTTTGAAACTGACAAGCGCAAGTTGATGAGCGCGCTCAATCAGATGGATGCGCTGGTGTTCAGTTCTCGCGTCGATAACTACCCGCTGATTTTGTGTGAGGCGTTATCAATTGGCGTGCCGGTGATTGCCACCCATAGCGATGCGGCGCGGGAAGTGCTGCAAAAATCCGGCGGTAAAACCGTCAGCGAAGAAGACGTGCTGAAACTGGTGCAGTTAAGCAAACCGGAAATCGCGCAGGCGATATTTGGTACCACGCTGGCTGAGTTCAGCCAACGCAGCCGCGCCGCCTACAGTGGACAACAGATGCTGGAGGAGTATGTCAACTTCTATCAGAATCTGTAGCTACCTGCTGCTGCCGCTGATCTACCTGCTGGTTAACGTCAAAATCGCCCAGCTTGGCGAAAGTTTCCCCATCACCATCGTCACTTTTTTACCTGTCTTGTTACTGCTGTTTTTAGAGCGCATCAGCGTTAAAAAATTGATGATTGCCTTGGGGATTGGCGCGGGGCTCACGGCGTTCAACTATCTGTTTGGTCAGTCCTTGGATGCCGGTAAATACGTCACTTCAACTATGCTGTTTGTCTATATTGTGATCATTATTGGCATGGTGTGGAGTATTCGTTATAAAACAATTTCGCCACACAACCATCGCAAGATATTACGTTTCTTTTATCTGGTGGTCGGGCTGGTGGTGGCGCTGGCGGCGGTGGAGATGGCGCAAATTATCCTCACCGGTGGCAGCAGTATTATGGAGTCGATTTCGAAATATCTGATTTACAGCAACAGCTATGTGCTGAATTTCATTAAATTCGGCGGTAAGCGTACGACAGCACTTTATTTCGAACCGGCATTTTTCGCTCTGGCATTAATCTCAATTTGGCTCAGCATCAAACAGTTTGGTATCAAAACGCCTAAAACAGATGCTATGATTCTCGCAGGAATAATATTATCCGGATCGTTTTCAGGGGTTATGACCTTTATCCTGTTTTATTTGCTGGAGTGGGCATTTCAATATCTGAATAAAGAGGCGATTAAGAAAAAGTTACCGTTAGCATTGATTTCTCTGGCTGTATTCCTGGTTGGTGTGGTAATCGCGTTTCCTTATATTTCCACCCGTCTGGGCGATTTAGGTACAGAAGGATCGTCATCGTATTATCGTATTGTCGGTCCGCTGGTGATGGTCGGTTATTCTTTGACCCATATTGACGGTGTAGTCAGATTTGGCTCACTTTATGAATATGTCGCATCATTCGGAATATTTAACGGTGCGGATGTCGGAAAAACCATAGACAATGGTTTGTATCTGCTGATTATTTATTTTTCCTGGTTCGCGGTGTTTTTATCGCTGTGGTACATGGGGAAAGTGATAAAAATGATGATCAACGCTTTTGGTGATAACCGCAATTTTCGCGTGCAATTATATCTTTTTACTCCGGTATCGCTGTTTTTTACCGGTTCGATATTTAGCCCGGAATATGCATTTTTAATCGTCTGTCCGTTTATTTTGCGAAAAGCGTTAAATATTACGAGGTAAGAATAAGAACATGTTGCTTAGCATAATCACTGTCGCGTTTCGTAATCTTGAAGGGATTGCTAAAACCTATGCCTCGCTGGCGCATCTGTCGCGGGCGGACGATATCAGCTTCGAATGGATTGTTGTCGATGGCGGTTCCAACGACGGCACCCGTGAGTACCTGGAAAATCTCAATGGTATCTATAACCTACGCTTTGTCAGCGAGCCAGATAACGGTATCTACGACGCCATGAACAAAGGCATTGCGATGGCACAAGGCAAGTTCGCGTTGTTTCTCAATTCGGGCGATATTTTTCATCAGGATGCCGCAAATTTTGTCCGTAAGTTAAAAATGCAAAAAGATAACGTGATGATCACCGGCGATGCGCTGCTGGATTTTGGCGATGGGCATAAAATTAAACGTAGCGCCAAACCGGGTTGGTATATTTATCACAGCCTGCCCGCCAGCCATCAGGCGATATTTTTCCCGGTATCCGGCTTGAAAAAATGGCGTTATGACCTGGAATATAAAGTTTCTTCCGATTACGCGCTGGCAGCCAAAATGTATAAAGCCGGTTATGCATTTAAAAAACTCAATGGCCTGGTGTCTGAATTTTCTATGGGTGGGGTATCAACCACCAATAATATGGAATTGTGTGCTGACGCCAAAAAAGTCCAACGGCAGATATTACATGTGCCTGGCTTCTGGGCAGAATTATCCTGGCATTTACGCCAACGTACTACCTCAAAGACGAAAGCCTTATATAACAAAAGCTGAATATAAGAGAAAACGATGCAAGATTTAAGCGGTTTCTCGGTACCGAAAGGGTTCCGGGGCGGCAACGCTATTAAAGTGCAATTATGGTGGGCAGTACAGTCAACAATATTTGCCTGGTCGCCACAAGTATTGTATCGCTGGCGGGCTTTTTTATTACGTTTATTCGGCGCAAAAATAGGAAAAAACGTAGTTATTCGTCCGTCAGTAAAAATTACCTATCCGTGGAAATTGACCTTAGGTGATTACGCGTGGGTCGGCGATGACGTCAATTTATATACCCTCGGTGAAATAACCATTGGCGCACATTCGGTGATATCGCAAAAAAGTTATTTATGCACCGGGAGCCACGACCATGCAAGTCAACATTTCACCATTAACGCCACGCCTATTGTGATTGGCGAGAAATGCTGGCTGGCGACAGATGTTTTTGTTGCCCCTGGCGTCACGATCGGCGACGGCGCCGTCGTGGGTGCGCGAAGCAGTGTTTTTAAATCGCTTCCGGCAAATGTGGTTTGCCGGGGGAATCCCGCAGTGGTGATACGCGAACGCGTTGAAACTGAATAAATTCAAAAAATACAGAGGAATAAGACATGTCAAAAGTCGCTCTCATCACCGGTGTAACCGGACAAGACGGTTCTTACCTGGCAGAACTGCTGCTGGAAAAAGGTTACGAGGTGCATGGTATTAAGCGTCGTGCATCGTCATTCAACACCGAGCGCGTGGATCACATTTATCAGGATCCGCACACCTGCAACCCGAAATTCCATCTGCATTATGGCGACCTGAGTGATACCTCCAACCTGACGCGTATTTTGCGTGAAGTGCAGCCGGATGAAGTGTACAACCTGGGCGCAATGAGCCACGTTGCGGTTTCATTTGAGTCACCGGAATATACCGCAGACGTCGATGCGATGGGTACGCTGCGCCTGCTGGAGGCGATCCGCTTCCTCGGTCTGGAAAAGAAAACCCGTTTTTATCAGGCTTCCACCTCTGAACTGTACGGTCTGGTGCAGGAAATTCCGCAGAAAGAAACCACGCCGTTCTACCCACGCTCTCCGTATGCGGTCGCCAAACTGTACGCCTACTGGATCACCGTTAACTACCGCGAATCCTACGGCATGTACGCTTGTAACGGTATTCTCTTCAACCATGAATCCCCGCGCCGCGGCGAAACCTTCGTTACCCGCAAAATCACCCGCGCAATCGCCAACATCGCCCAGGGGCTGGAGTCTTGCCTGTACCTCGGCAATATGGATTCCCTGCGCGACTGGGGCCATGCCAAAGACTACGTAAAAATGCAGTGGATGATGCTGCAACAGGAACAACCGGAAGATTTCGTTATCGCTACCGGCGTTCAGTACTCCGTGCGTCAGTTCGTGGAAATGGCGGCAGCACAGCTGGGCATCAAACTGCGCTTTGAAGGCACGGGCGTTGAAGAGAAGGGCATTGTGGTTTCCGTCACCGGACATGACGCACCAGGCGTTAAACCGGGCGATGTGATTATCGCCGTTGACCCGCGTTACTTCCGTCCGGCTGAAGTTGAAACGCTGCTCGGCGACCCGACTAAAGCGCATGAAAAACTGGGCTGGAAACCGGAAATCACCCTCAGAGAGATGGTGTCTGAAATGGTGGCTAATGACCTCGAAGCGGCGAAAAAACACTCTCTGCTGAAATCTCACGGCTACGACGTGGCGATCGCGCTGGAGTCATAAGCATGAGTAAACAACGCATTTTTATCGCTGGCCATCGCGGGATGGTCGGTTCCGCCATCAGGCGACAGCTCGAACAGCGCGGTGATGTGGAACTGGTATTACGCACCCGCGACGAGCTGAACCTGCTGGACAGCCGCGCGGTGCATGATTTCTTTGCCAGCGAAAGCATTGACCAGGTCTATCTGGCGGCGGCGAAAGTGGGCGGCATTGTCGCCAACAACACCTATCCGGCGGATTTCATCTACCAGAACATGATGATTGAGAGCAACATCATTCACGCCGCGCATCAGAACGACGTGAACAAACTGCTGTTTCTTGGATCGTCCTGCATCTACCCGAAACTGGCAAAACAGCCGATGGCAGAAAGCGAGTTGTTGCAGGGCACGCTGGAGCCGACCAACGAGCCTTACGCCATTGCCAAAATCGCCGGGATCAAACTGTGCGAATCTTACAACCGCCAGTACGGACGCGATTACCGCTCAGTTATGCCGACCAACCTGTACGGGCCACACGACAACTTCCATCCGAGTAATTCGCATGTGATCCCTGCATTGCTGCGTCGCTTCCACGAGGCGACGGCACAGAATGCGCCGGACGTGGTGGTATGGGGCAGCGGTACACCGATGCGTGAATTTCTGCACGTCGATGATATGGCGGCGGCAAGCATTCATGTCATGGAGCTGGCGCATGAAGTCTGGCTGGAGAACACCCAGCCGATGCTGTCGCACATTAACGTCGGCACGGGCGTTGACTGCACTATCCGCGAGCTGGCGCAAACCATCGCCAAAGTGGTGGGTTACAAAGGTCGGGTGGTTTTTGATGCCAGCAAACCGGATGGCACGCCGCGCAAACTGCTGGATGTGACGCGCCTGCATCAGCTTGGCTGGTATCACGAAATCTCACTGGAAGCGGGGCTTGCCAGCACTTACCAGTGGTTCCTTGAGAATCAAGACCGCTTTCGGGGGTAATGATGTTTTTACGTCAGGAAGACTTTGCCACGGTAGTGCGCTCCACTCCGCTTGTCTCTCTCGACTTTATTGTCGAGAACAGTCGCGGCGAGTTTCTGCTTGGCAAAAGAACCAACCGCCCGGCGCAGGGTTACTGGTTTGTGCCGGGAGGGCGCGTGCAGAAAGACGAAACGCTGGAAGCCGCATTTGAGCGGCTGACGATGGCGGAACTGGGGCTGCGTCTGCCGATAACAGCAGGCCAGTTTTACGGTGTCTGGCAGCACTTTTATGACGATAACTTCTCCGGCACGGATTTCACCACTCACTATGTGGTGCTCGGTTTTCGCTTCAGAGTAGCGGAAGAAGAGCTGTTACTGCCGGATGAGCAGCATGACGATTACCGCTGGCTGACGCCGGACGCACTGCTCGCCAGTGACAATGTTCACGCTAACAGCCGCGCCTATTTTCTCGCTGAGAAGCGTGCCGGAGTACCCGGATTATGAAAATACTGGTCTACGGCATTAACTACTCGCCGGAGTTAACCGGCATCGGCAAATACACCGGCGAGATGGTGGAATGGCTGGCGGCACAAGGTCATGAGGTGCGGGTCATTACCGCACCGCCTTACTACCCGCAGTGGCAGGTGGGCGAGAACTATTCCGCCTGGCGGTACAAACGAGAAGAGGGAGCCGCTACGGTGTGGCGCTGCCCGCTGTACGTGCCAAAACAGCCGAGCACCCTGAAACGCCTGTTGCATCTCGGCAGTTTTGCCGTCAGCAGTTTCTTTCCGCTGATGGCGCAACGTCGCTGGAAGCCGGATCGCATTATTGGCGTGGTGCCAACGCTGTTTTGCACGCCGGGAATGCGCCTTCTGGCGAAGCTCTCTGGTGCGCGTACCGTGCTGCATATTCAGGATTACGAAGTGGACGCCATGCTGGGGCTGGGCCTTGCCGGAAAAGGTAAAGGCGGCAAAGTGGCACAGCTGGCAACGGCGTTCGAACGTAGCGGACTGCATAACGTCGATAACGTCTCCACGATTTCGCGTTCGATGATGAATAAAGCCATCGAAAAAGGCGTGGCGGCGGAAAACGTCATCTTCTTCCCCAACTGGTCAGAAATTACCCGTTTTCAACATGTTGCAGACGCCGATGTTGACGCCCTTCGTAACCAGCTTGGCCTGCCGGATAACAAAAAAATCATTCTTTACTCCGGCAATATTGGTGAAAAGCAGGGACTGGAAAACGTTATTGAAGCTGCCGATCGCCTGCGTGATGAACCGCTGATTTTTGCCATTGTCGGGCAGGGCGGCGGCAAAGCGCGGCTGGAAAAAATGGCGCAGCAGCGTGGACTGCGCAACATGCAATTTTTCCCGCTGCAATCGTATGACGCTTTACCCGCACTGCTGAAGATGGGGAATTGCCATCTGGTGGTGCAAAAACGTGGCGCGGCAGATGCCGTATTGCCGTCGAAACTGACCAATATTCTGGCAGTAGGCGGTAATGCGGTGATTACCGCGGAAGCCCACACAGAACTGGGGCAGCTTTGCGAAACCTTTCCGGGCATTGCGGTTTGCGTTGAACCGGAATCGGTCGAGGCGCTGGTGGCGGGGATTCGTCAGGCGCTCCTGCTGCCCAAACACAACACGGTGGCACGTGAATATGCCGAACGCACGCTCGATAAAGAGAACGTGTTACGTCAATTTATAAATGATATTCGGGGATAATTATGGCGCAGTCGAAACTCTATCCAGTTGTGATGGCAGGTGGCTCCGGTAGCCGCTTATGGCCGCTTTCCCGCGTACTTTATCCTAAGCAGTTTTTATGCCTGAAAGGCGATCTCACCATGCTGCAAACCACCATCTGCCGCCTGAACGGCGTGGAGTGCGAAAGCCCGGTGGTGATTTGCAATGAGCAGCACCGCTTTATTGTCGCGGAACAGCTGCGCCAACTGAACAAACTCACCGAGAACATTATTCTCGAACCGGCAGGGCGTAACACTGCACCTGCCATTGCGCTGGCGGCGCTGGCGGCAAAACGTCATAGCCCAGAGAGCGACCCGTTAATGCTGGTATTGGCGGCGGATCATGTGATTGCCGATGAAGACGCGTTCCGCGCCGCCGTGCGTAATGCTATGCCGTATGCCGAAGCAGGTAAGCTGGTGACCTTCGGCATTGTGCCGGATCTACCAGAAACCGGTTATGGCTATATTCGTCGCGGTGAAGTGTCTGCGGGCGAGCAGGATACGGTGGCCTTTGAAGTGGCGCAGTTTGTCGAAAAACCGAATCTGGAAACCGCGCAGGCCTATGTGGCAAGCGGCGAATATTACTGGAACAGCGGCATGTTCCTGTTCCGCGCCGGACGCTATCTCGCAGAACTGAAAAAATATCGCCCGGACATCCTCGACGCCTGTGAAAAAGCGATGAGCGCCGTCGATCCGGATCTCGATTTTATTCGTGTGGATGAAGAAGCGTTTCTGGCCTGCCCGGAAGAGTCGGTGGATTACGCGGTCATGGAACGTACGGCAGATGCCGTTGTGGTGCCGATGGATGCGGGCTGGAGCGATGTCGGTTCCTGGTCTTCATTATGGGAGATCAGCGCCCACACCGCCGAGGGCAACGTATGCCACGGCGATGTGATTAATCACAAAACTGAAAACAGCTATGTGTACGCCGAATCTGGCCTGGTCACCACCGTCGGGGTGAAAGATTTGGTGGTGGTGCAGACCAAAGATGCGGTGCTGATTGCCGACCGTAACGCGGTGCAGGATGTGAAAAAAGTGGTCGAGCAGATCAAAGCCGATGGTCGCCATGAGCATCGGGTGCATCGCGAAGTGTATCGCCCGTGGGGCAAATATGACTCTATCGACGCAGGCGACCGCTACCAGGTGAAACGCATCACCGTGAAACCGGGCGAAGGCTTGTCGGTACAGATGCATCATCACCGCGCGGAACACTGGGTGGTGGTCGCGGGAACGGCAAAAGTCACCATTGACGGTGATATCAAACTACTTGGTGAAAACGAGTCCATTTATATTCCGCTGGGGGCGACGCACTGCCTGGAAAACCCGGGGAAAATTCCGCTCGATTTAATTGAAGTGCGCTCCGGCTCTTATCTCGAAGAGGATGATGTGGTGCGCTTCGCGGATCGCTACGGACGGGTGTAAACGTCGCATCAGGCGCTGGCTGTCGGATGCGGCGTGAACGCCTTATCCGACCTACGGTTCGGGTTTGTAGGCCTGATAAGACGCGGCAGCGTCGCATCAGGCAATGAATGCGAAGCCGCGATGTAAATAACGACAAAAACAAAATTGGCCGTTTCGGTCAGGGCCAACTATTGCCTGAAAAAGGGTAACGACATGAAAAAATTAACCTGCTTTAAAGCCTATGATATTCGCGGGAAATTAGGCGAAGAACTGAATGAAGATATTGCCTGGCGCATTGGGCGTGCCTATGGCGAATTTCTCAAACCGAAAACCATTGTGTTAGGTGGTGATGTCCGCCTCACCAGCGAAACCTTAAAACTGGCGCTGGCAAAAGGTTTACAGGATGCGGGCGTCGACGTGCTGGATATTGGCATGTCCGGCACCGAAGAGATCTATTTCGCCACGTTCCATCTCGGCGTGGATGGCGGCATTGAAGTTACCGCCAGCCATAATCCGATGGATTACAACGGCATGAAACTGGTGCGCGAAGGGGCTCGCCCGATCAGCGGCGATACCGGACTGCGCGATGTCCAGCGTCTGGCAGAAGCCAACGACTTCCCTCCCGTCGATGAAACCAAACGTGGTCGCTATCAGCGAATCAACCTGCGTGACACTTACGTTGATCACCTGTTCGGTTATATCAACGTCAAAAACCTCACGCCGCTCAAGCTGGTGATTAACTCCGGGAGCGGCGCAGCGGGTCCGGTGGTGGACGCCATTGAAGCCTGCTTTAAGACCCTCGGCGCACCGGTGGAATTCATCAAAGTACACAACACGCCGGACGGCAATTTCCCCAACGGTATTCCTAACCCGCTACTGCCAGAATGCCGCGACGACACCCGCAATGCGGTCATCAAACACGGCGCGGATATGGGCATTGCCTTTGACGGTGATTTTGATCGCTGCTTCCTGTTTGACGAAAAAGGGCAGTTTATCGAGGGCTACTACATTGTCGGCCTGTTGGCAGAAGCATTCCTCGAAAAAAATCCCGGCGCGAAGATCATCCACGATCCGCGTCTCTCCTGGAACACCGTTGATGTGGTGACTGCCGCAGGCGGCACGCCGGTGATGTCGAAAACCGGACACGCCTTTATTAAAGAACGTATGCGCAAGGAAGACGCCATCTACGGTGGCGAAATGAGCGCCCACCATTACTTCCGTGATTTCGCTTACTGCGACAGCGGCATGATCCCGTGGCTGCTGGTAGCCGAACTGGTGTGCCTGAAAGGGAAAACGCTGGGCGAACTGGTGCGCGACCGGATGGCGGCGTTTCCGGCAAGCGGTGAGATCAACAGCAAACTGGCGCAACCCGTTGAGGCGATTAACCGCGTCGAACAGCATTTTAGCCGTGAGGCGCTGGCGGTGGATCGCACCGATGGCATCAGCATGACCTTTGCCGACTGGCGCTTTAACCTGCGCTCTTCCAACACCGAACCGGTCGTACGCCTGAATGTGGAATCGCGCGGTGATGTGCCGCTGATGGAAGCGCGAACGCGAACTCTGCTGACGTTGCTGAACGAGTAATGTCGGATCTTCCCTTACCCCATTGCGGGTAAGGGGCTAATAACAGGAACAACGATGACAAATCTAAAAAAGCGCGAGCGAGCGAAAACCAATGCATCGTTAATCTCTATGGTGCAACGCTTTTCAGATATCACCATCATGTTTGCCGGGCTATGGCTGGTTTGCGAAGTCAGCGGACTGTCATTCCTCTACATGCACCTGTTGGTGGCGCTGATTACGCTGGTGGTGTTCCAGATGCTGGGCGGCATCACCGATTTTTATCGCTCATGGCGCGGTGTTCGGGCAGCGACAGAATTTGCCCTGCTGCTACAAAACTGGACGTTAAGCGTGATTTTCAGCGCCGGACTGGTGGCGTTCAATAATGATTTCGACACGCAACTGAAAATCTGGCTGGCGTGGTATGCGCTGACCAGTATCGGACTGGTGGTTTGCCGTTCGTGTATTCGCATTGGAGCGGGCTGGCTGCGTAATCATGGCTATAACAAGCGCATGGTCGCGGTGGCGGGGGATTTAGCCGCCGGACAAATGCTGATGGAGAGCTTCCGTAATCAGCCGTGGTTAGGGTTTGAAGTGGTGGGCGTATACCACGACCCAAAACCGGGCGGCGTTTCTAACGACTGGGCGGGCAATCTGCAACAGCTGGTCGAGGATGCGAAAGCGGGCAAGATTCATAACGTCTATATCGCGATGCAGATGTGCGACGGCGCGCGAGTGAAAAAACTGGTCCATCAACTGGCGGACACCACCTGTTCGGTGCTGCTGATCCCCGACGTCTTTACCTTCAACATTCTCCATTCACGCCTCGAAGAGATGAACGGCGTTCCGGTGGTGCCGCTGTATGACACGCCGCTTTCCGGGGTTAACCGCCTGCTAAAACGTGCGGAAGACATTGTGCTGGCGACGCTTATTCTGCTGCTGATCTCCCCTGTGCTGTGCTGCATTGCGCTGGCGGTGAAACTGAGCTCACCGGGGCCGGTTATTTTCCGCCAGACTCGCTACGGCATGGATGGCAAACCGATCAAAGTGTGGAAGTTCCGTTCGATGAAAGTGATGGAGAACGACAAAGTGGTGACTCAGGCGACGCAGAACGATCCGCGCGTCACTAAAGTGGGGAGCTTTCTGCGCCGCACCTCGCTGGATGAATTGCCGCAGTTTATCAATGTGCTGACCGGGGGGATGTCGATTGTCGGTCCACGTCCGCACGCGGTGGCGCATAACGAACAGTATCGCCAGCTCATTGAAGGCTACATGCTGCGCCATAAGGTGAAACCAGGCATTACTGGCTGGGCGCAGATTAATGGCTGGCGCGGCGAAACCGACACGCTGGAGAAAATGGAAAAACGCGTCGAGTTCGACCTTGAGTACATCCGCGAATGGAGCGTCTGGTTCGATATCAAAATCGTTTTCCTGACGGTGTTCAAAGGATTCGTTAACAAAGCGGCATATTGATATGAGCTTACGTGAAAAAACCATCAGCGGCGCGAAGTGGTCGGCGATTGCCACGGTAATCATCATCGGCCTCGGGCTGGTGCAGATGACCGTGCTGGCGCGGATTATCGACAACCACCAGTTCGGCCTGCTGACTGTGTCGCTGGTGATTATCGCGCTGGCAGATACGCTTTCTGACTTCGGTATCGCTAATTCGATTATTCAGCGGAAAGAAATCAGTCACCTTGAACTCACCACGCTGTACTGGCTGAACGTTGGGCTGGGGCTTGTGGTGTGTGTGGCGGTGTTTTTGTTGAGTGATGCCATTGGTGACGTGCTGAATAACCCGGACCTGGCACCGTTGATTAAAACATTGTCGCTGGCGTTTGTGGTGATCCCCCACGGGCAACAGTTTCGCGCGTTGATGCAGAAGGAGCTGGAGTTCAACAAAATCGGCATGATCGAAACCAGCGCGGTGCTGGCGGGCTTCACTTTTACGGTGGTTAGCGCCCATTTCTGGCCGCTGGCGATGACCGCGATCCTCGGTTATCTGGTCAATAGTGCGGTGAGAACGCTACTGTTTGGCTACTTTGGCCGCAAAATTTATCGCCCCGGTCTGCATTTCTCGCTGGCGTCGGTGGCACCGAACTTACGTTTTGGTGCCTGGCTGACGGCGGACAGCATCATCAACTATCTCAACACCAACCTTTCAACGCTGGTGCTGGCGCGTATTCTCGGCGCGGGCGTGGCAGGGGGATACAACCTGGCATACAACGTGGCCGTTGTGCCGCCGATGAAGCTGAACCCGATCATCACCCGCGTGTTGTTTCCAGCGTTTGCCAAAATTCAGGACGACACCGAAAAGCTACGTATTAACTTCTATAAGCTGCTGTCGGTGGTGGGGATTATCAACTTTCCGGCGCTGCTGGGGCTGATGGTGGTGTCGAATAACTTTGTACCGCTGGTCTTTGGTGAAAAGTGGAACAGCATTATTCCGGTGCTGCAATTGCTGTGTATTGTGGGTCTGCTGCGCTCAGTGGGTAACCCGATTGGTTCGCTGCTGATGGCGAAAGCACGGGTGGACATCAGCTTTAAATTCAACGTATTCAAAACCTTTCTGTTTATTCCGGCGATTGTTATTGGTGGGCAGATGGCGGGCGCAATCGGGGTCACGCTTGGCTTCCTGCTGGTGCAGATTATCAACACCATTTTGAGTTATTTCGTGATGATTAAACCGGTTCTTGGTTCCAGTTATCGCCAGTACATCCTCAGTTTGTGGCTGCCGTTTTATCTCTCGCTGCCGACGCTGGTGGTTAGTTATGCGCTGGGCATTGTGCTGAAAGGGCAACTGGCGCTGGGGATGCTGCTGGCGGTGCAAATAGCCGCGGGCGTGCTGGCGTTTGTGGTGATGATTGTGCTGTCGCGCCATCCGCTGGTGGTGGAAGTGAAGCGTCAGTTTTGTCGCAGCGAAAAAATGAAAATGCTTTTACGGGCGGGGTGAGTTGTTGTTTTCGGTTTCGGCAATGGTTGCCGGATGCGGCGTGA
>NZ_VATQ01000065.1:0-16320 GCF_005781135.1 Escherichia sp. E3659
ATCAGGAGTAAAAATTACTTGTAAATAGGTCAGAACTGACCTATTATAAACATATCGAGAGGGGATAGTCCCTGATCACCAAAGCCGCTCAGTGGCAGGAGATAAAAATGAAAACATTAACTTTTAATAACGGTACTGTTTCTGTTGGTGATGTGTTTGTATCTTCATGGGGATATGAGCAAACTAACGTTAATTTCTACCAGGTTATTTCTGTTCACGGTAAAAAAACCGTCACCGTCCAGGAGGTTCGCGCTTCTGTTCTTCTGACTCGTTCAATGAGTGGATATAAGACCCCATTGCTTAATGATTTCTGTGGGGAGCCATTAAAGCGTCGTGTGCGTGATTGTTACAGCGTACCTGCAATAGAGATTGAATCATTTGAGATGGCCTATAAAACTCAGCCAGAAGAGAAACACGAATTTACATCATATTACTAATCACAGGGGCGTAATTGCCCCTAATTACCAAAGCCGCACAGCGGCAGGAGAATAAAAATGCATTTTACAACTTTTCTGAAAAAACATTTCGATATAGAAAAAATTGTTGGCACTTCTGATTCTGGAAATGATACCGAATCTATTTATGTTTATGAAAAAGGAAATGATTGCGAACCGTTGTTTATTCTGCGTGAGTCATGGATAAATGCAGAAATTAAGAAGTGTGGGATATGGACTGTTGGTAACATATATTCCACGTTGGAACATGGAAAGGAGTACACCGAATCTGAATTAAGAGAAATGATTAAGAAAGGAAAGGTCACTAGCAAATACTAACTTTTTTTGGGGGGGTAACAGGCTGTGGGGCAGCCTGTTACCCAATGACAAATGTATCTTTGGAGATTTTCAAATGTCAGTGTGCGAAATGATAGAGCTTGCCAACCGGATTGTAAACGGGGAACAAGTCAAAACCCCAGCAATAGAAGCATGGATTATTAGCGAAATCATTTGGTGGGCGCATAACCGGGATAATGCTTTAGTTTGATGTGAAGGGGGGAGATTATTCTCCCCCTTTTTTTTGTGTATTAATACACATCATTTATTTTTTTAACCGCTCGCCGCAGCCGAACGACCGAGCGTAGCGAGTTAGTGGCGAGGAAGCGGAATTTTTTCAATGTTGCATAGAGCAGTTACGCACGAAATTAATCTTCTTTTTTGCTTTTGTGTGTATATGTGTGTATAATTAGTGGCAGGTTAGGGAGGACATATGAAATCTGCTGACCTGTTGAAAGAGCTGATAGCTGCTGGTTGTGAGTTGAAGCGGCATAAGGCGAGCAGCCACCAGATATGGTGGTCGCCCATAACAGGAAAAACTTTTCCTGTGCCCCATCCGAAAAAAGACTTGCCACTGGGTACTGTCAGATCGATCAGAAAAATGGCGGGGATTTAATCCCCGCCGACTTTGGAGGTAATCATGTTTTTTTCTGTGGGTGTCGAAACACCGAAAGATGACCATACGGCATATGGTATAACCGTTCCGGCTTTTGATCGTTTTGATTTTGGCTGTGTCTCTGCTGCCGATACTCAATCAGAAATTCCTGTGATGGCGCGAGAAGCGATATTGGCTATCGTGGAAGAAATGGTTTTAAGTGGTTCTTATTCTGTTGATGATATTCATGATGACGGCTGTTTAACATATGCCGCAAATCAGGACTATAGTCACTGCGATAGCTGGTTTGTAATTGATGTTGATTTGTCTGAAATTGAAGGTAAACAACAACGTATTAATATTGCGTTGCCTGATGTGTTGATTCGTCGTATTGATGGATTTGTCAGAGAAAGTGGCGGTGTTTACAGAGATCGTAGCCATTTTCTTGCTCAGGCCGCGCGGCATGAACTTTCATATAAATGAAAAATCCCCGCTTGATGCGGGGATTTTTTTACCTACTGCGGCTTTCCAGTGCATTTAACTTAGCGGTTGCAATTTTTTGCTGTTCTTTAGGTAGTAGAGAGATCGTTTCTTTTGTTAGTTTTTGCATATCCATGTAGCCGGATGCATAGAACTGTAGCGCCTGTTCTTTCTGTGATTGCGCAACATACCAGAACGCACCAGAAAAAGCGGCTGAAATTCCAATGGTGCAGGCTACACATAATGCTATTGCTGTACTTTTACTAAATGGCTTTGTGTTTTTTGAAAATTCAGCAATGCTCTTTTTGTAAGAGTTGTTTAGCTCCTCCTGGTTTTTTCTTAGTAAGGATATAATATCTATTATTTCATTGTTTAATTTTTCCTTCGCTAAGACTGCTGTCTCATTGATTTCATTTTTGCCATGCTCTATGGCTTCTTTTATTTCGTTATCAAGATCACCACAAGTATCTACAATTTTTCTGAATCGCTGAATATTTTCTTCTTCTAATGAACTTAATACACTCTTGAATGCATCAGCTAAAGTGGTGAAATCATCTTTTAATAAATCAGATTGTCTCTTTTGAATTTTTTCATGGAGAAATAGCAGGGATAGTACAGGATCATCTTTTGATATTCTTACCCCTGTTTTCTTGAAAACATCAACAACAAAATCATTTATCTGATCTTCTGCTTCATGAACAGCCCTTTCGGGCTGTTGTAATTCAATATCACTCATGCATTGGCCTCTACACTTTCAGGGTCATAGATTGCATCAAGCTGTACATATACATCGTTAAAAACACGCTTGAGGCGGGATTTAGCCATTAATCCAAACTCTTTCGATTCAAGCGCCTCAGTCAGTGTCATTGAATTGGCTGTTAATTTTTTTATGTCAGTATCAAAAGCATCGCTTTTGCGATCTTTGATCAATATTGCGCCAGCAATAACGTCTTTATTTTTTTCAAAAAAGTTTGTTTCAGTTATATGCTTCCCTGAAAGTATCGGTTCGCCCTGGAACTCATTAATCCATACGATTATTTTAACTTTCGTACCTTTTACAAGTTTAACGATATTTTCAAAACCTTCTATTGTGTCCGCTTGTGCCTGACCACCAACAATAATAGTATGGATATAAACATCCTGTTCAACTTCATTGAACATATCCATTACACAGTTATCATCGAAATACTGAAGTAATGGCAAGAACGTAGAAGCACCATTATCAATAACGAAATTAATGTTTCCGCCTTCAAGAATAGATTCAAACATGCTATCAAATTTTGATTGCACAATGTTGTTATTTTCTACAATCTTGATAATTTCAGCATTAAGGCGTTTTACTTTTGCTGTAGTTGTATTTACTGGGTCTGTATCCGCGACAACAACATTTTCAAGTTTTTTTTCATCAATAAAATATTGAGACAGTATTGATGTGGCAAAAGATTTACCTACACCGCCTTTACCTTGCAATATAAAATTGATTGAAGTATTCATGTTTCATCCTTATTTGTATTTGTCTTCAAATTTTGCCATTGTTGCCGAAGCATCATATTCCAGTTTTCTCTCTTTTTCTCTTTGAGAGAAAAAACCTTTTATCGCTGGTTCTTTTGTTGTTTGAGTCGATTTGTCACCTTGAGGCGGCAACTTGTTTGCGACTCCAGATTCGTTATTTTTCTTTTCCTGTGATAAGCGTTTCTTTTTTGCTCGTTCAACCATATTTCTATAAGCACGTACAGCCAGCGTCGAATCAGTATTCTGATTTATATATGTGCATATCTGTTCCCAGGTATATGTTTTCTTGGCTTCAAGTATCTCTTGAAGGTACAGATTAAATGCAGCTTGTTTTGATTTTAGTTTTTCATTTCTTATCGCTTCACAAAGTGGTGATAAGAACGCGTCGATGCTTTGCATATGTTATCCTCTATATATTTACCTCCCAATATGACAAAACTATCCCTAAATTGCAATGTGTGTGTCCTTATGTGTGGCATTGTGTGTGTCATTTTGTGTGTTGTCAAGGTTTTTTGTGTGCTTTTGTGTGTGTTCTTTTGTGTGCCATTATGTGTGTCTGTGGTGCTATTGTGTGTGTCGTTTTGTGTGTCTAGTCTGAATCGTTTTCTAAAACACAGGCACGACACCGATGTATACACGCCATTTCATGGCCTGTATAATCGTCGTGCCAAAGGGGATGCCCCTTTGAAACCCCGAACGGTTGCACCGTTCAGGAAGTTCTACGAACTTTAAGGTAAAGGCGTTATGGCGATAGAAAGAAAAAACGTTATATCAATCCGGTTAACCGATGAAGAATACCAGCCGTTCAAGGAGCTGCTGGAGCATACAGACATTGGCAAATCCGAGTTTTTTCGCGCACTGATTCTGAATCGTATTAGTGAATTGCCAGTGAAGCCAAAGCCAACGACAGATTACAAGCGTTGTCTTTTTCTTATGAACAAAACAAGCAATAATCTTAATCAGATTGCACATCGTTTAAATCTGGATCATAACAAGGGAATTATATCATCTTCATTGTATGAAAGGGCGCTCAATACCTTGATAAATATCCGTGATTTATTGCAGGGCGCACTAAAATGATAATACGCTATGGCGGTGGCAATCATGGTATTGCAGAATACCTTGAAAATGGAAGAAAAGCGGAGCGTGAGTATACCCGTGATGAACTTGACCATAGATTTATCATTGACGGCGATCTGGCTACAACAAATAAAATAATTGAATCAATAGAAGATAAAGGGCAGGAGCGATACCTGCATATCACATTATCATTTGCAGAAAATGAAATATCAGAAGAAACACTGAAAAACGTGACTTCTGATTTCAGGAAGATGCTCATGAATGCCTATCATACAGATGAGTATTCTTTTTATGCAGAAGCCCATCTTCCAAAAATTAAAAATATTGTTGATAACAAAACTGGTGAACTTGTGGAGCGTAAACCACATATTCACATTGTCATTCCAAGAACAAATCTTGTCACAGGGAACTCATTAAATCCGCCAGGAGATCTGACAAATCTCAAAACTCAGACTCAACTTGACTCTGTTCAGGAATATCTTAACAACAAATATAACCTGATAAGCCCAAAGGATTCCGTTCGTGTAAGTGATGAGAACTATGCAAACGTGCTGTCACGAGTAAAAGGCGATTTATACCGTGAACGGAACAATGAAGTAAAAAAGGAAGTCTTCTCCAGAGTTACAAATGAAAATATTAACTCGACGGATGCATTCAAAAATTTATTAATGCAATATGGTGATGTAAAAATTCGCAATGAGGGGAAGACTAATCAATACTTTGCTGTGCGCCTTAAAGATGACAAAAAATATACTAATTTTAAAAACCCATTATTTAGTTCATCTTTCATAGAAAAACGTGAACTACCTTTAGTAAAGCCGACCCTGGCACAGATTAACAATAACGTTAGTACCTGGCTTGATAAAACCAGTCACGAAATAAAACATATTTATTCAAAATCGAGTAAAACGCGTGATCACTATAAGGCGCTTAGTGAGCCGGAAAAGAAAAGTTTCCTAAAAAACAGGATTGATGACTATGACAAAAAATACAAACTTAACACAAAAAATTCTGAAAGAACGCAAGGACGGTCTTGTGGTAACAAGTTCAGTATTGAATCAACTTCCAGATTCAGTAGAACTAAAACAAGAGTCGGCGTGCCACGTTTGCCCCAACGCGGTTTGGTTTACGGAATCCACGGGAGAGGAAAACCGCCCGAATCTGTCCGTATTTTGCAGGATAATGAACAGCGTAATCTGGCAAACAGAATGGAAAACAGATCGCATTCTGATTCAGCAATGCGACGGAATGCTGATCGACGATTCTCAGAACGAGGAATAAAAAATATCGGTATATCAACGCCATTACATGAAGCATTATTTCAGAAGTTAAATAATGATGCAGAACGTAATGAGTTAAGCACAATGGCAGAAATCAGAAAGGAAATTGATCCTGAGCGTTTTCTTTCTGCGACTGCACGTGAATTTAATGTTGTACCTGGAGAACATGCAATCAGTAAAGCAAAAGATGGTTCTCCACGTTTTGCAGTTGGCAACAGAAATCTTAATGCGTCTGATTTTTTAACTAAATATATTAATTTATCATGGTCTGATGCAAAAAGTTTCTTACTTAAAACATATGGAGAACAACTGTCTGAAAAAACGTTTGAGCCGGTAGCAACAATAAGAAAACTGAGTTATGAAGAATCCAGAGAAAGATTTTCTTCCTTTAAAAAAACAGACATTTCTTTAAGGAATATTATTCGTGCAGAAAAGAAAAATATGTATAATGAATTGCGCGAAATGCGGCAACAAATTTATTCTTTACCTAAAGAAAATCGTGATGTAGCTAAAGGTGTTTTAGTTTATAAGAAAATAACCACTCTTGAACGACTGGATGATATGTATGCTGCGGGACGTAGTTTTATCAACCAGTATCATAAAGACTGGAATGAGGATAAAAATGCTATGAAAGCAATTGATAAACTCAAAAATTATCTTAATAAAGAAAATGAAAATAGTATTTCTGGTGCTGAAATTGAGCTATCACTGGAAAAAGCTGTTCAGGCACAAAAGCGATTGCAGGAACTGCAACAAACAAATACCAGGTTGAAAGATCTTGTAATGGATAAACAAGAAACCAAGATTGTTTATCGTGACCAAAAAACAGAGTCCCCCGTATTTACTGATAAGGGTGATTTTGTTGTTGCCGGAAAGAATCCTTCTAAAGAAGAGATCGGCATCATGCTGGAGTATTCGAAAGAGAAGTTTGGCGGTGTGCTCAAACTTACCGGAAGCGAAGAGTTTAAGAAAGAATGTGCTCTTGTAGCGGCAGAACGGGATATGAATATTATTCTGCGCCCTGAGAAATACCAACAGATGATGCTGGAGCATAAAGCGGAGCTTGAGTCTAAAGCAATGCAGCAGACTGAACAGGAATCCCAGCAACAAACCCAGGTTGATAATGAAATCAGCAAGGCAGATGTTCATCAGAACCAGGCGTCAGCGGAAGAGGCTAAACAAGAAATTTATCTGGTCAGCCATACAAGCGTACACGAACAGAACGAAGGGGTCATTTTCTATTCAAAAGAGGCTGCTTACAGCTACTTTGAAGAAGACAAGAAAATGGCAATCGAGAAATACGAAGCGAACCCACATTTGGGAAATGGATTTGAAGGTGCGTTGCTTGTTTCCAAGACCATAGCGGCCAGCGAGCTGTCCTCTTATCCAGAAAAACTGACAGCAGAATTTGATAAACCCTACGAAATCCTGGCTGATTCATACAAGGAATACACCCGTACACCTGTATATGTTGTTTCGTTCCCGAAAGATGAACTCAACCAGCCTGTTAAGAAGTTCGAATCGCTTTCTGAAGCTATTGAGTATAAAAATAATACTGCAATGCTTCATGATCTGGATAAAAGGGAAGTTATTGTTAAATCTGTAACCAGAGAAGAATTAGGGATGATGGGAGAGCAACTTGCCGTTAAAGAAGCGGAACCTGTTCCACGACATGAACTTGAAAAAGCACAAGGTCGTGATGTCAATGAGCAGGATGGTTTGATACTGGATGCCATTGATCGCTATCAGGCTAAATTTGAAGCCGAGGGATTAGCGTTTAACCGTCAGGAGACTGAAGCCGAATTGTTACATCACGATTTCACTCGCGAAGTAGCAGAAGATCGTCTTGAACAACAGTTCGTACAGGAAAAAGCAGAACAGCAAAATCAGCAGCAATCTGAACAGGAACGATAAAGAGAAAGCCCACGAAATTAATTCGTGGGCTTAAATCTGAAGTTTAAATAACGCTCTCACTAGAACACCGCAACGGTTCAGCACATATCGATCTTACCGCCCAGTAACATAAAAATGAAAACCGTTGTTAATGGGAGCAATATTGCCAGGGCAAAAACGATTAGATTACTTCTCCTGCCAATATTGAATACTATACCAGCTATCAATACTAAAAAGAAAAATACAACTGGTACAGTCCATGTAATAACTGGATTATAGCTTATAATTCCTAAATCAAAGATGCATTGTTCCATAGAGTTAAACTCCTCCTGTGAGGATTATAGTCCATCTCATTTCATCGTTTCTTAAAGCCCACTCATTCGCAGGCTTAAGTATCATTCAGAATTTTTATTCCAGTTATAGCAGACAAATATTAATGGCAGAGAAAAACCGAAAGTTAAGTATAATAAAATCCCAACTGATTTACTATCTTCATCAGGTAATAAGTAAAATGCTAATAACATAAAAAGATTTAGGTAAATTCCACATAAAATCAAAAAAAATCTGTATCCCGTCATCTGATTTTCCTTTACATCAACATCAAACTATTTGTTAACGGTTGGTCTTCCGGCCTTCGGACTGTTTTTCCTTATATCATCAAACAACCTCCGGCGTTCTTCTGCTGATACCAGACGTAGAGCTGCCAGTGCCGCCCTGATAACTTCAGCACGGCTTGCACCGTACTCGTTCTGGAACTCCTGCGCTGTATCGAGATCATCATCTGTCATTGTCAGATTTATACGCGTTACTGCGGATGCCGATGCCGGTTTTTGTGCCGCAGAACTTACAAACTGGCGCAAATCCAGTGGCTTAATTTCCTGATCTATTTTCTTGGGGAGCTTTGCCATAAGGTATCCTGCTTTTTGTAAAGTGTGTAATTATACACACTTTTTATAGCTGTAGAAGTTCCAGCATCCAGGTGCCGCAAATTGCCAGGCCACCTGCAAGTAGAAGCATAGGTGCATCATGCCATGACCAGCGTTTCTTATTTTTACGGAGAAAACATACGCAAGCACATGTGGTTAATATTGATACAGCAATAAAAAGCCATCCGATCAGGGTGCTGAACTGAGCAAATGGTGATAAAACACAACCTGAACTATTCAGGCAAGGGGATTCATGTTGTTTGAGCATAGTAAATCCCATCCAGAGTGATGACACAGGCAGAAATACGCACACAGCCGGAATTATTAGCCTGGCGGAGAATATCCTTATCAGGAGTATCAATAGTGATAAGAACAGAAAAAGACTGAGCATGTTATGTTTCCTGTTTCCTGTTATTTGTTGTGTAACAATACACACTATTGCTATTCAGATAAGCCCAAGCGCCCGTATACCGCAAACAGCTAAAAAACCTGCCAGACCACAATAAATCAGAACCATAACCGCATCTGTCCATGAGAAGTGCATTCTGTTTTCGTGGATGGAAATACATCCGGCAGCAATGGTTATTACTGCGACAGTAAGAAAAAGCCATCCCTGCCAGGGGCTGATATTGGATACAAACAGAAAATGGGCGAGCATACATCTCCCTTGCTTTTAGTGTGTAATAATACACATCAAAGAATACCCGTTTCTTTTAACAGTAACTCAATTTCGCCACGGGCTTTGTTTCCCCGTTTATCATCGTATTCGTGTACGCCCATACCACTGTTATAGGCTTTTTTATGCGCAGTACGCATATAGATACGCTGGCGGGGAACCGGAAGCCAGTCCGGATCATCATTGAGTTGTCGGCGCAGTTCTGACGCTTCACTGTCTGACGGGTTAGTTGAACACTTATTCAGGACAATCCATGCTTTCATTGACGGATTGACTCCGGCCTGTGCTGTTTTAATGTCGAAAACCAGCCGTCCCAGCGTGTTGATCTCGATGCCTGCTCCTGGCTCAATGAATGTGAACAGAATGTCAGCACAACTCAGTGCCTTAACGAAGGCCGGAGATTTCATTCCTGGCGTATCAACAAACACATAATCAAAGCGGGCAGCCAGTTTTCGTGCCATCGCCGGAATATCTGTGTAGCACTCGAAATACGGTATTTCAGACAGCCGCTCGTTGGTTTTACGTTCCTCGATGAAGTCCTTGATGCTTCCCTGCGAGTCTGTTTCCAGGAAACAGGCTGTTTTCCCTTTCCTGATGGCACAGACACATAAGGAACAAAGCACGGTGCTTTTGCCTATGCCGCCTTTATGCCCTGCAACTGTAATGATTTTTCCCATCACAAAATCCTCCCGGCTAAATGGTGTGTATTAATACACAATCTTTTGTGATGAAAGTATAACCGTACAATTGCGTGCTGGCAATAGCCTAATGGTGTGTATTATTACTTACCATTGAGGCGCTCAGGATATCCGAGAAGCTGTTTTGCAAGCTGTGGATCGCAGGTAAAGGACAGGCCACTTCCTGTAAGGACGTCCAGCGAAAAAATACGGGTGTAAATCTCGGTGCTTCTTGCATAACGGTGTCCCAGCAGGGATTGCAGTACGCGCGGAGGAACGCCACTCATTGTCAGGTGCATGGCGTAACTGTGGCGAAACGTGTGAGGCGTGACCGGAACCGAAAATGTTACGCCGTCACGCTCTGCCCGTGCCACTGCGGTGTTTATCCAGTTCAGCGGTGTCTGTCTCGATGTTATGTCCCACACTGGCTGATGTTTGATCCGCTTTTTCCAGGTCGCCAGGTATTCCCGCATACGCAATGCGTATCCGGCATCCAGAACAGGAACCAGCCTTACAGCAGGCTCCGGTGGTTTTCTGTATCGCGGATCAGGATGTAATGGCGGATGCCTGGTGGTCGGTCGTCCAGGTCTTCTTTCTGCTTCTTTTATACGTTGCTTGAGTGTTTTCAGGATCACCACGGGTTGCGGGTACTGGCGCGTCGGAGTCAGCATAAAATCAGCAGGTTTCAGCGCCAGAGCTTCATTCAGTCGTGCTCCGGTATTCCAGAGTGTCTCAAAGTACATACGGATGCTCAGATCATCAATGTAGGAGAGAAGCAGTGAGACTTCCGGTGCTATCAGATATTTTGGCATTCCTGCGCCAATCTGCGCCGCCAGATCCCGCATATTACGGGCTGCATCGGGAGAGATGGTTAAATTCCAGGCGTCGCTACGTGAAATCTGGAAAATTTTGGCGGGTAAGTGACTCAATTTTTAAATCTCCGCACCTGTTTTTTTGGGATGTGTCAGCAATTATGACCTGGAGCAGAGGTGCGTCCGACAATAAAAATTCCGATCACCAAAAAAAATTTTGGACATTTTTTCCGATAATGCATTTTTGTCCAGGCGGATATGAACGGCAGGGCAGGACGAAATCTGGAAGTTATCCTGAATGACCCAGGATATGGGCGCGTATGCCGGAGCAGAGCACCAGATAAAGGAAATAAATTCAGTGTATGTTGTAACTAATGAGATCTGGACAGAATAACCTGTATGTCCAGGTGATGCGGGAAATCTTCTTCAAATTATCTGGTGCGGTCGCAACTGATAAAGGCGTTGGCCAACGCGCTCAATGCAAAGCCGGCGTTTAGATGATTTTTATTTTACAGTGAGTTATGTCATTTCTGCCGAGGAGAATATTGGTGAGTTTTTTTGAAAAATGTCACAGTACGTTAAAGGGCAGGAAGCGGTTCACTTCCTGCCCTTAGTTACGTTTCCGCTGTCATCAGTCGATGAACTGGCGAATCAGTTCCAGAATTGCAATCAGCGCGTTTGCAACGGCGACCACAGCCCTGAGAACGATGATTAACAGATTAATCATCCGTTTCTCCAGTAAAACTGGAGGAAATCACCGTTGCTTACTCATACACTGCCTGTCACAACGGCTCTCTCGCATTGTTAGGTGTAGAGTGACCTCCTCCTGCCAGAGCACCGAATACAGCACCACCTGTTTATCCAGCCAGGACTTTAAAATCGTTCATACCCGCAGATACGGGAAGAGCAGGATTACAAGCCAACTACATGACTAACTGACTGATTATACGCTACACAAAACACCCGTTACACAACTAAATGTGGTTCCTTAACCACATTTAGTTGCTTTACAGCACCATAGTGAATAAAATGTAAACGTTAGGTGTAGAGTAACCTTCTCCGGTCAGAGCCACCAACTCAAGGCCGGAAAGCACAAAAAAGCCCGATTACCAGTCGGGCTTTTTTGTACCTGTCATTCAACTGAACTAATCTCAATAAAGATGCATCCAAGAGAGATTTTTATTTGGATTCGACGTTAATATCTACACAGAGGAATTTGTATTCAGGATTGTTTATTTCAAAATGTACTTTACGCTCACCATCAGGAAATAGATTTGGATTACGTTTACCAATTGAACGAATTATTTCGTTAACTTTGACATAGCCAAGTATCTGACTTACTATATAAACGTTGGATATTGATAGCCATCCTCTGGTCAGAGCAACCAACTCAGAACCGGAAAGCAAAAAGCCCGATTAGTCGGGCTTTTTGTATTTATCATTTGCCTACTGCGTCTTTTTCCGTTCCCAAAAGATGTTAATTATTTGGTGTTTAAATACTTTGCTAAAAACATTTTCAGACGTATAGCATCCACAGCATTTAAGTGTACAACCTCTTCTGTTGTAAGAGTAACAGTAGCAACATCAGTCTTGTCATAATATATTGATACTATATAATTTATATTAATATAATAACCTTCTTTCACTTCAAAAAATTTCATTTCCATTTCATAATCTCCTTGTAAAGGACACAATATGAACTTATCTTTATATGCAGTTAAGTTTAACAAATAGCACAATCTGAAGACTGACAAACCACCCCTGGTTAATCGGACGCTTCAGACGTGCCATTGGATGTTATATGGAGAACAAGGGATAATCAACTATTGCTACTTTTTGGGGGTAAATTCAAACCCTAATTTTCCTGTTGCGTTATCAAGTAATTTAACTTTAGCCGAAAATTCTTTATTCGTCCTGGAACTAACAAACCCTTTTAACTCTCCTGTAATACCTTTTGTTAGCAAGATTTCTACTTGCTTGTCAGAAAGCTCCTTACCAGAGAAGTTCTTCCAGATTTTAAATTCACATCCTGTACAGAAATAACCTTTTGGCCTGATAGCAATCTGCTTACCACAGGAAGGGCAGGGAGCATTCAGGCGTTGAGATTGGCCTGCTGGCGCTGCTGCTTCAATTTTCATCTCGCCCAGGTCAACATCTGTAATCATGCCGCTCAGTTCACCGTAAAGCTCATTAATAAACTCTTCAACCGTCAGATCACCATTTTCAATAGCAGCCTGTTTTTCAGCCCATAATGCTGTCATATCTGGATTAACAGCTATATCCGGCAGAGCATCAATAAGCGCATATCCGGTATCTGTCGGAATGAGTTTTCCTTTTTCCAGCGTGATATAATTCCTCTTCTTCAACGTTTCCAGAATCGCTGCGCGGGTAGCTGGCGTACCAATGCCGCCATGTTCATCTTTTTTGTCTTTATCTTTATCCTTCAACAATTTTTTAATCGTTGGGTCAGTGACAAAATCCGCGACACGAACAAGCGCAGCAAGCAAGGAGGCTTCAGTAAATAATGGCGGCGGTGTCGTTTTCTTCTCATTAACTACAACTTCTTTTGTCGTCAGTGTTTCTCCTGTGCGAATTTTACAGAGTAGTTCAAAAGCGGAATCATCGTTATCTTCTGATTCACCTTCGTCTGTGGTTTCCGCACCAAGAAATGCCTCAAATCCGCTGTCAGTTGTTTTTCTGGCACGAGCATAGAACGACTCATCACCACACTGAATGGCAACCGATACTTCCTGGTATGCTTTTTCAGGCATGAACTGAACAAGATAGTGTTGTGCGATCGCAAGGTAAACATTGCGCTCGTCGGTGCTGAGTGCGTTAACATCAGGCACACTGGCTGTCGGGATTATCGCAGTATGCGCAGTCACCTTTGCACTGTTAAACGCCTTGCTTTTACGTGCGGAATCAATATCCAGCGCCTGAGGAAATATTGATTTCAGGGCATCGATAACCTGTGGCGCTTCGCTGAATTGTTCATCAGAAAGATATGAGCAATCAGAGCGGTTATAAGTGATCGCTTTGTATTTTTCGCGTAGTTGTTGCGTAACATCCAGCGTTTTTTGCGCTGTCATTTTGAACTTTTTGTTCATGTATTGCTGGAGCCTGACCAGGTTAAATGGCAACGGTGCGGCAGTTTTTTTATCATCAGTTGCTGCCGCTTCAACGGTGGCTGGTTTTCCCGCAAGAGATGCCGCCGTTCCGTTTGCCCATGCCTTATCAAGCAATTTACGATCTGTCAGCGGAGCAAATTCCCCTGGTTTCCAGTTTGCACTGAGAACATCAGCACCACGCTGAAAGACTCCGGTCATGGTGTAGTAAAAACTGGATTTATGGTTCTGGTTAGCACGGGTACGATTCACAATGAGGCCAAGAACGGGAGTCTGGACGCGCCCGACAGACAGAACGCCCTGATATCCTCTGGCTTTTGCCGGAATGGTGTACGCACGAGTCATAGAGAAGCCATAGACGGCATCGGCAACTGAACGCGCCAGCGCCTTAAGGTAAAGTCCTTTGAAATCACGATTGTCTTTAAGATTTGCCAGTGCCTTTTTCACTGCCGGAAGCGTGTTGTCGTTAATCAGAACGCGCTTTACGGGTTTTGTGTTGCCTGCATATTCCAGGACTTCATCAACCAGTAGCTGTCCCTCATCATCAGGATCGCCAGCGTGAACAATTTCAGTCACGTCTCCACGGCTGATAAGTTCGAGAATCGTTTTAACCTGTTTTGCGGCACTTTCGACAGGCTGATACTTCACGGGATAAAGACGTAAAGGAAGCGTTTCAACTTTCCAGACTTTATATTCAGGATTATAGTTTTCCGGTGGCTGTGATTCGATAATATGACCAAAACAGTTAGTCACAATTGCGTTATCACTTTCAAACCAGCCATCATGGCGAGTAAAATTGCCACCAAGCGCCTTAACAATATCATTCGCTACTGCGGGTTTTTCTGCAATAAAAAGTCTCATTTTATTATCCTTTAAATAACTAATGCACTTTCAATAGATGGTTGTTTTTTGAATAAAGAGAAGTCCGTTTTTAATCGTTCAGACTGAATAGTGTGAAGTAAAAGGCTTTCCTCTCTGGATAGAAGGAAGTCTCCCCATTCGAACTCTTCCCACATATCATGGCTGCTTTCACCAGGTTTATTTAATAAAGATTCCATTTTGGGCTGAATTCTGGCAGGAGGATTATTTTCATAAGCTGAATGCACCCTGTCACTCCACTTATCAAAAGAACCATTTAATAGAATTTCCTGTGATACCATATCAAAATCATCATCTTCTATATAGGTATTGACCCGATGATATATTAATCCCATATCTTCAATATCCCAGGTGTATATAGTAGTAAACCATCTTAATTTTTTATCTGTTTGCAAAACAAGGCCATTAACTGACTTTCTTCCTTTTCGCATTCCAACCCATAAACATTTATTAGGCCACGGTCTGCCTACAGACAATGATTCACTATCAATTATAAAATCAAGTTCAGGTATGGAAATGGTTTTAAGGCTACATTTATTAGCCATGCGATGAAAAAGTTTAGGAACAATATGCAGATACATAGTGGTTTCCTTTATCTCATTTTCAAGTCTGGACTTATTACCAAAAAATCACTAACGCCCTTCGGTTGTTCAACCCCGCAAATCCCAGATTAAAATCTGGAATCTGCGAGGTTATCATTGATGATTACTTACAACCTTCTGACCAACCAATACGATTCATAGAAGGAGAGCAATCAGGTTTAACAAACTTACCTTTCATCCATTCAGCTTGTTTTTTTCCTGCATCAGTATTCTCATAGCTTTGTCTTTCAACATTACTTGCTCCTGTTTTCTGACTATTAGCCGAGTTCTGTTTTGCAAAAGCAGAAAAGGTAGTCAGCGACAGAATCATTGCATAAACTAATGTTTTCATTTTTTATCTCCTTTCACGTAGATAGTTTATTACCAGCCACCCGCAAAACCTGCACCAAGGACAGTGTTATGAGATGAATCCCATGAGACGTTAAGGCGCACATTTGTATTTGCTGATGTTTTATATTGAATACCCGCAGCAATTGCGTTTCCATTCTGATAATTACCAAGCCCAACACCATATGAAAAATTATTCTCAGCTACATATGGAATTGAAGATATTGCGGCGACACCTGCAATACCGGCATTAAGACGTTTTTCAGCACGCTCAATCTTTTTATTCAATTGTTCAAATCGCTGATTTGACTGATTGTTTAACTGATTAAATCGGTTATCAGTATAGTTATTCGCATTTTGTTCAGCTTTATCAGCCGCATTTTGAGCATACTGTATGCTTTGCTCGTATTTTTCATTTGTATAACTGATACCTTGTTGATATTTCTTATCCGTATAGTTGTTTGATGTGCTAATTGCCTCATTTTTGGCATTGTTGATATTGGTATTCAGCTCTGTTTTCGTATCACTGATTTTACTGTCTGTGTAACTGTTGGATGAGCTGATCGCGTCATTCTTTGCCTTATCAATATTGGCATTCAGTTCTGTCTTCGTATCACTGATTTTGCTGTCAGTGTAGCTGTTAGATGAACTGATCGCGTCATTCTTCGCCTTATCAATATTGGCAT
>NZ_VATQ01000066.1:0-12718 GCF_005781135.1 Escherichia sp. E3659
AATCTACGCAACAGGTTGAAAACCTAAGGCCGGATACGGCATGCGGACTGCAGGTCAGAGAAAACTGGCCGATTTTCTCTGCACAGGAGGGATAATACAAGGCCGGATAAGGCGTTCACGCCGCATCCGGCATAAACTACGCTCGCTGTACCCCAGCCGATTACCGTTTGTAATCGATGGCTTCTGGCTGCTCCAGATACACCGTTGTTTGTGCCGGTTGTGTGCTGGCAATCACTTTACCGCCACGTACCGAATAACGTACCGGAACCTGACGGCGCAGCGCATCAAACCCATTTTCAGCCGGCAGGATAATCAGGTTGGCGCTGTTTCCGGCGGCAATGCCGTAATCCTGCAAATTCAACGTCCTGGCGCTGTGGTGGGTGATTAAATTCAGGCCATCGTTAATCTGCCCGTAGCCCATCAGCTGGCAAACATGCAGCCCCATATGCAGCACTTGCAGCATATTCGCCGTTCCCAGCGGATACCACGGATCGAAGACATCATCGTGACCAAAGCAGACGTTAATGCCGGACTCCAGCATCTCTTTAACGCGCGTGATGCCGCGACGTTTTGGATACGTATCGAATCGTCCTTGCAGATGAATATTGACCAGCGGATTGGCGACAAAGTTAATACCGGACATTTTCAGCAAGCGGAACAGGCGTGAGGTATACGCCCCGTTATAGGAGTGCATTGCCGTGGTGTGGCTGGCGGTGACTCTCGCGCCCATGCCTTCACGGTGCGCCAGGGCAGCAACGGTTTCGACAAAGCGCGACTGCTCGTCATCGATCTCATCACAGTGAACGTCGATGAGACGGTCGTATTTTTGCGCCAGGGCGAAGGTTTTATGCAGCGACTCCACGCCGTATTCACGGGTAAATTCAAAATGCGGAATCGCCCCCACTACATCTGCCCCTAAGCGTAACGCCTCTTCCAGCAACGCTTCACCGTTGGGATACGACAAAATCCCTTCCTGAGGGAAGGCGACAATTTGCAGATCAATCCACGGCGCGACTTCCTGCTTCACTTCCAGCATTGCTTTCAGCGCAGTTAGCGTTGCGTCGGAGACATCGACATGGGTACGCACATGCTGAATGCCGTTGGCAATCTGCCATTTCAGCGTTTGCCATGCGCGTTGTTTCACGTCGTCATGGGTTAATAACGCTTTGCGCTCGGCCCAGCGTTCAATGCCTTCAAACAGCGTGCCGGACTGATTCCAGTTCGGTTGCCCGGCGGTTTGCGTGGTGTCCAGGTGAATATGCGGCTCCACAAATGGCGGTATAACTAAACCTTGTTCGGCATCAAGGCTGTTTTCAGTTATGGGCATCACGCCGGATTGCGCATCAATGGCGCTGATTTTTCCGTCCTGCAGATGAATCTGCCACAGCCCCTCTTTGCCTGGTAACCGGGCGTTAATAATTGTTTGTAAAGCGTTATTCGACACTGTTAGCCTCCACATGCGTCATTGCTGCTGTCGTTTTACGATTCAAAATCGGGTTAAGGATCAGATAGCTCAGCGCGCCACCTAATACCGCGTTGACCGGAACAATTCCCGGTAACCAGTGGCCTGCGGCAATCCCCAGCGCGACAGCCAGAATCGCCACCCAATTGACACTCATCATACGCGTGGTCGCAAAGTGCTCATAGCGGCGACGGTTCATCAGATAGTCGGCGATGATCACGCCACCTACCGGAGGAATAGCTGCCGAAAGGAAGGTCAACCAGCCGACAAAATTGTTATACAGCCATAATGCGCAGACCGTACCGATAATACCGTTAATCACCGAAAGGGTTTTGCTCGACATCCCGGTAATGTTGGCGAAACCTAAACCCGACGCATAGAGTGCGTTATCGTTGGTGGTCCAGATATTCAGCCCCAGTACCACAATCGCGGGCAGCAGCAGTCCCTGAGCAATCATCACATCAGAGATATCCGCCATCCCCAGTGCCGCAGCGCCCGCTGCACCGAAAATAAACATCAACGAGTTGCCGAGGAAAAAGGCCACCATCGCCACCAGCACCGCCAGTTTGGCATTGCGACCAAACCGGACAAAGTCAGCGGTGAGCGTACCCGCACTGATAAATGACCCCACAACCAGCGCCAGCGCGACATTGAAATCTAACGGTTGTGCGGGAACGACCGCTTTTAAGGCGTCCAGGCCGCCCATGCCGTTAACGGCCAGCCACACGGAATAACCGCCAAGGCAGGCAATAGCCGGAACCGCAATCACCGAAAGAACTGTCAGCGCCGAGATACCAAAGAAGACGGTGACGGTCATCAGTAAACCGGAAACGGCAATCAGCAAATTAATATCCAGCCCGGTTGCTTTGCCCACCGGAATAGCAAACATCGCCACACCAACGCCAAACCAGCCAACCTGGGTGCCGCCCAGCAGCAGTGAAGGTAGCCATGAGCCTTTAACACCAAAAGAGAAGCGAGCAAGAAGATGAGTGGTCAGGCCGGTTTTTGCGCCAATGTAACCAAGAAATGAAGTGTAAATACCGAGGAGAAGATTACCGATGAGAACTGCGAGGAAGAAATCATGATAGCTAAGACCGGTTCCGAGAGTGCCGCCGGTCCACATACTGGCGGAAAAGAAGGTTAATCCCAGCATGACGAACGTCAATGCCAATACCCCTTTCCGCGCCGACTGCGGGACTGGCCCCTGGCTAAAGTTGTTATCTTGCGACACGAAATTCCCCCTTTTTGCTGTTTGAAACCCAAAAAATCCGCCGCATTCTATTCATCTGAAGATAAAAAGCAATCGTTTTCGCGGGGGGATATATTATTTATATGAATGAGTGCAAAAAGGTGGGGGAAAAATTATCGGTGTAAAAACAGTGGGTAGGCATGATAAGACGCGCCTGCGTCGCATCAGGCATCTGCGCACGGTGTCGGATGCGGCGCGAGCGCCTTATCCGACCTACGGTTCAGACCTGTAGGCATGATAAGATGCGCCACGCGACGCATCCGACAATACCTTACTCTTCCATCGCCTGGCGGATCTGATCCAACGACGCCGGATCATCAATGGTCGTCAGATCCCCAGGATCGCGTCCTTCGCAAATCGCCTGGATCGTGCGGCGCAGCATTTTTCCGGATCGCGTTTTTGGCAATTGCGAGACAAACCAGACGTGCGCCGGGCGGCCAAAGTTGCCAATCTGGCTGTCCACCAGCGCCATAATCGCCTTCTCTTGCGAGTGCGCCACCTCGCGATCTTCCAGACTGTCGCTCTCTTTCGGAATGACAAACGCCACCGCCACCTGCCCTTTCAGCGCATCTTTCACCCCAACTACCGCCACTTCGGCAACGCCCGGATGACTGGAGATACTCTCTTCAATCTCGCGCGTCCCCAGCCGATGCCCGGCAACGTTAATCACATCGTCGGTACGCCCGAGAATAAAGTGATAACCGTCAGCATCGCGGATACCCCAATCAAAGGTGGCGTACACCGGACGGGAAAACAGCGACCAGTAAGTCTTCACAAAGCGGTCGTCGTCGCCCCAGATAGTCTGAATACACCCCGGCGGCAGCGGCCCTTCCACCACCAGCATCCCTTTCTCATTGACGCCGCACGGTTCGCCGGTGACTTCATTGAGCAACTGCACGTTATAGCCATACATCGGCACGCCGGGGCTTCCCAGACGCGTCGGCCTGTCGTCCAGACCGCGAGCAATCGCCATAATCGGCCAGCCGGATTCGGTCTGCCAGTAGTTGTCGATGACCGGCACATCCAGCGTATTGCTTACCCAACTGGCGGTCGGCTCGTCCAGCGGTTCTCCAGCCAGATAGAGCACTTCCAGCGACGAGAGATCGTGTTTGCGAATTTCAGCGGTAGGGAATTTTTTCAGCACGCGAATGGCGGTCGGCGCTGAGAACATCCGGCTAACCTGATATTTCTCGACGATTTTCCACCACACGCCGCAGTCCGGCCAGGTCGGTAATCCTTCGTAAACGATAGTCGCCATCCCCGCCAGCAGCGGCGCGTAGACGATATACGAATGCCCCACCACCCAGCCGATATCCGATGCGCAAAAGAACACACCGCCCGCTTTGCCACCAAAAATAGTGTCCATCGAGGTCGCCAGCGCCACCGCATATCCGCCAACGTCACGCTGCACGCCTTTAGGTTTGCCGGTCGTGCCGGAGGTGTAGAGAATGCAGGAGGTTTCGTTGGATTCCAGCCACGCCACCGGCACCCGCGCGCCGATGTGTTGATGGCGCAACGACGCGAAATCGACATCCCGCCCGCTAACGCGCGCCATTTTCGCCAGCCCGCGATCCACCAGCAAAACGTGGCGCGGCTGGTGCTGTGCCTGACTTATCGCATCGTCGAGCAATTTTTTATACGGAATGATTTTGCCACCGCGCGCTCCGGCATCGGCCGAGACAATCAGCACCGGTTTAGCGTCATCAATTCGCGCCGCCACGCTGTGCGAGGCAAAACCACCAAATACCACCGAATGAATAGCGCCAATGCGCGCGCAGGCCAGCAGGGTAATATGCGCTTCGGCAATCATCGGCATATACACCAGCACCCGATCGCCACGCTGCACGCCCAATGAACGCAACATTGAGGCCACCGCGTTCACTTCGTCATGCAGCTGACGAAAGGTAAAGGTGCGCTCTTCTTCTGTTTCCGAAGAGACGGCAATCAGCGCCAGCGCCTCTGGCTGTTTCTCCAGCCAGCGGTCGATAGCGTTGTGACACAAGTTGGTTCGGCCTTCACAAAACCAACGGGCAAACGGCGGATTGCTGTGATCGAGCGTTTGCGTAAAGGGCGTCTGCCAGTCAATACGCCGGGCCTGCTCGGCCCAGAACTGCTCCGGTTCGTTAATCGAACGCTGATAAAATTCGCTAAAAGACATAATGCTCTCCTGTTGAACTTACGCCTTACCGCCGTTTACTTAAATGACGTACAGGTCGAGATACTCATTGACCGGCATCTGTTCCAGGCGAGCTCTGTCGAGAGAAACCTCCAGAATGCGCTGCTGTTGGCGAGTCGGGAACTGGCGCGCGAGATTGATTTTGAATTTATCCACCAGTTTCGGAATGCCATCCTGACGGCGGCGAGCATGACCAATTGGGTACTCCACCACCACTTCTTCAAAGCGCGTGCCGTCGGTGAACTCAAGGGTAATGGCATTGGCGATGGCGCGTTTTTCCGGGTCGTGGTAGTCAGCGGTAAATGCCGGATCTTCAAAGCAATTGATCTTCTCGCGCAGGGCGTCAATGCGTTTATCTTGCGCAACGTTGTCCTCGTAATCTGCCGCCGTTAAGCGCCCGAATAGCAGCGGGATCGCCACCATGTACTGAATGCAGTGATCGCGGTCTGCCGGGTTATTGAGCGGCCCTTTTTTGTCAATGATGCGAATACAGGCTTCGTGGGTGCGAATGGTCACTTTTTCGATATCCGCCGCCGTTTTGCCTGCTGCCTGCATCTGTTCATAGAGCGTCATCGCCGCTTCAACTGCCGTCTGGGAGTGGAACTCCGCCGGGAAGGAGATTTTGAACAGCACATTTTCCATGACGTAAGAACCGTACGGACGCTGGAAGCGGAACGACTCACCTTTAAAGGAGACGTCGTAGAAACCCCACACAGGCGCAGTCAGGGCTGACGGATAACCCATTTCGCCCGTTTTCGCCATCAGTGCCAGACGTACCGCGCGGGAAGTGGCATCGCCCGCCGCCCAGGATTTACGCGTGCCGGTGTTCGGCGCATGGCGATAGGTGCGCAGCGACTGACCGTCCACCCACGCCAGCGAAACGGCGTTGAGAATTTCCTCGCGGGTCAGGCCGAGCATTTCGGCGACCACGGCGGTGGAAGCCACTTTCACTAACAGAACGTGGTCGAGGCCGACGCGATTAAAGGAGTTTTCCAGCGCAATGCAGCCCTGAATTTCATGGGCTTTGATCATTGCGGTCAGCACCTGTTTCATGGTCAACGGCGCTTTGCCGCTGGCGACCGCGTTGCGCGAAAGCCAGTCCGCCGTTGCCAGAATGCCGCCGAGGTTGTCGGAAGGATGGCCCCACTCCGCCGCCAGCCAGGTATCGTTGAAATCGAGCCAGCGGATCATCGCGCCGATGTTAAATGCCGCCTGGACGGGGTCGAGCTGAAACTGAGTTCCGGGGACGCGCACGCCGTTGGGTACGACGGTGCCGGGGACAATTGGCCCCAGCAGTTTTTTACAGGCCGGATATTCGAGAGCTTCCAGACCGCAGCCGAGAGTGTCGAGCAGGCAGTAATGTGCGGTGTCGTAGGCTACTTTAGAGCTGATTTCGTAGTTCATGACGTAATCGACGATATCAACGATTTCACGATCAAATTCCGGGCGGATGTTGTTGATTTGAGCTGACATTGGGTACGTTTCCTTATTGTTATTCGTAGAGGTTTACTGGCGCTTATCCAGCGCGACAAACTGGCGGTCTTCCGGTCCAACATAATTGGCGGAAGGACGGATAATTTTGTTGTCCTGACGTTGTTCGATAATGTGCGCCGCCCAGCCGGTGACGCGGGCGATAACAAACAGTGGTGTGAACATCTCGGTGGGAACGCCCATCATGTTGTAGGAAACAGCGGAGAACCAGTCGAGATTGGGGAACATCTTTTTGCTCTCCCACATCACTGTTTCCAGGCGATCGGCGATGTTGTACATCTTCAGCGAGCCGCCCTCCTGCGAGAGCTGCTTCGCCACGCGTTTGATCACCTGATGACGCGGATCGGCGATGGTATAAACCGGATGCCCAAAACCAATGACCACTTCTTTGTTTTCCACGCGCTTGCGGATATCGGCTTCGGCTTCGTCCGGCGTTTCGTAGCGTTGCTGGATCTCCAGCGACACTTCATTCGCCCCGCCGTGTTTCGGCCCGCGCAGTGCGCCAACCGCGCCAATAATGGCTGAGTACATATCAGAGCCAGTGCCCGCAATCACCCGGCTGGTAAAGGTGGAGGCGTTAAACTCATGTTCGGCATACAGCACCAGCGAAATATGCATCGCCTTTTCCCAGCTTTGCGACGGCTTTTCGCCGTGCAGCAGATGCAGGAAGTGACCGCCGATGGAGTCGTCATCGGTTTCCGGCTGGATGCGTTCGCCGTTGTGGCTATAGTGATACCAGTAGAGAAGAATCGAGCTAAGCGACGCCAACAGTTTGTCGGCAATATCCCGCGCGCCAGAGACAGTATGCCCCTCTTTTTCCGGCAGCGTGCAGCCGAGCGCGGAAACGCCTGTGCGCATAACATCCATCGGGTGCGACGCAGCAGGCAAGGCCTCCAGCACGGTACGCACGTTAGCCGGTAAGCCGCGCAGAGCTTTCAGTTTCGTTTTGTAAGCGGCGAGTTCGTCACGGGTCGGCAGTTTGCCGTGGATCAGCAGATGCGCCACTTCTTCAAATTCGCAATGTTCCGCCAGATCAAGAATATCGTAGCCACGGTAATGCAAGTCATTGCCACTTTTACCCACGGTGCAGAGCGCCGTATTGCCCGCCGGAACGCCAGAAAGCGCCACAGATTTTTTCGGTTTAATGACATGGGTACTGTTTTGCAGGATCGTTGTGTCGCTCATGTTGTCCTCGTCATTGTTATCATTTGTAGGGTCGAGATTGTTGTCGGATGCGACGCCATGCGTCTTATCCGACCTACAGTTCAGTGCATCCCGTAGGCCTGATAAGTCGCGTCAGCGACGCATCAGGCATCGGTTGTCGGATGCGACGCTATGCGTCTTATCCGACCTACAGTTCAGTGCATCCCGTAGGCCTGATAAGTCGCGTCAACGACGCATCAGGCATCGGTTGTCGAATACAACCAACGGGCGTTTTTATTTCACCTGGCTACGGGCAAACAGGTCGTCGAGCTTCTCTTCGTACTGGTAGTAGTTGATGCTTTCGTACAGCTCGTTGCGGGTCTGCATGGTGTCGATGACGCTTTTCTGCGTGCCTTCCTGGCGCAGGACGTTGTAGACATGTTCAGCGGCGCGGTTCATGGCGCGAAACGCTGAAAGTGGGTACAGCGCCATTGCAACATGGGCGCTGCGTAATTCGTCGGTGGTAAACAGCGGCGTGGCACCAAATTCGGTAATGTTGGCGAGGATCGGCACCTGCACCGCATCGGCAAACTGGCGGTACATGGCGAGTTCGGTAATCGCCTCCGGGAACAACATCTCGGCACCCGCTTCAACATAGGCCTGCGCACGCTCGATCGCCGCATCCAGTCCTTCAACCGCCAGCGCATCGGTGCGCGCCATGATCACAAAATCAGGATCGGTTTTCGCATCCACCGCCGCGCGGATCCGATCCACCATTTCTTCTTTCGAGACGATCGCTTTATTCGGGCGATGGCCGCAGCGTTTCGCGCCGATCTGATCTTCAATATGCAATCCCGCCGCGCCCGCTTTAATCATCGATTTCACGGTGCGGGCGACGTTAAAAGCCGAAGAACCAAAACCGATGTCTGCATCCACCAGCAGCGGCAGCGAACAAACGTCGGTGATACGACGAATATCGGTCAGCACATCATCAAGGGTAGAAATACCGAGATCGGGCAGCCCCAGCGAACCTGCCGCCACGCCACCACCAGAGAGATAAATCGCCTGATATCCGGCACGCTGCGCCAGCAGCGCATGGTTAGCGTTGATGGTGCCGACAATTTGCAACGGGGTTTCTTTGCTTAGTGCAGCGCGAAACGCTTTACCTGGAGAGTGTAGAGACATAGCCCATCCTTTGTTATCAACTTGTTATTTGCATTGATAAACACAAAGCAAGGGGTGTGCCACAATTATCTGAATAGAATTAAATGTTTAATTTCAATTTGTTAGAAATAAAGTCATGAAGTAATCCGCAAATATGCGTTTCAGTTAACGTTTCAGGCAATGTTTCACCGCGTTTCATTGCAACAATTATGAAACAAGACTAAACCCAATATTCGGTTTCTTAACTTTGCGGTGCGCTATGGCACATCCACCACGGCTGAATGACGACAAACCAGTTATCTGGACGGTATCGGTGACGCGCCTGTTCGAGCTGTTTCGCGATATCAGCCTCGAGTTTGATCACCTGGCGAACATTACCCCTATCCAGCTTGGCTTTGAAAAAGCGGTGACCTACATCCGCAAGAAACTGGCAAACGAACGCTGCGACGCCATCATCGCTGCTGGCTCTAACGGCGCGTACCTGAAAAGCCGCCTGTCAGTGCCAGTTATTTTGATTAAACCGAGCGGCTACGATGTGTTACAGGCACTGGCAAAAGCCGGAAAGCTCACGTCGTCTATCGGCGTTGTCACCTATCAGGAAACTATTCCGGCACTGGTGGCGTTTCAAAAAACCTTTAATTTGCGCCTCGATCAACGTAGCTACATTACCGAAGAAGACGCGCGCGGGCAGATTAACGAGCTAAAAGCTAACGGCACCGAAGCGGTGGTCGGCGCAGGGCTGATTACCGATTTGGCAGAAGAAGCCGGAATGACCGGAATTTTTATCTATTCCGCCGCCACCGTGCGCCAGGCGTTCAGCGATGCGCTGGATATGACGCGCATGTCGTTACGCCATAACACTCACGATGCCACCCGTAACGCCCTGCGTACTCGTTACGTGCTGGGCGATATGCTCGGTCAATCACCACAGATGGAACAGGTACGGCAGACTATTTTGCTGTATGCCCGCTCCAGTGCGGCGGTGTTGATTGAGGGGGAAACGGGGACGGGCAAAGAGCTGGCGGCCCAGGCGATTCATCGGGAATATTTTGCCCGCCACGATGCGCGACAGGGCAAAAAGTCGCATCCGTTTGTTGCCGTCAACTGTGGGGCGATTGCCGAATCGCTGCTGGAAGCGGAGCTGTTTGGCTATGAGGAAGGGGCGTTTACCGGCTCGCGACGCGGAGGACGCGCCGGGCTGTTTGAAATCACCCACGGCGGCACGCTGTTTCTTGACGAGATAGGCGAAATGCCTCTGCCATTGCAGACTCGCCTGTTACGAGTGCTGGAAGAAAAAGAGGTCACCCGCGTCGGCGGGCATCAGCCTGTTCCGGTGGATGTACGGGTTATTAGCGCCACTCACTGCAATCTGGAAGAAGATATGCAGCAAGGGCAATTTCGCCGTGATCTGTTTTATCGGCTGAGTATTTTGCGTCTGCAATTACCGCCACTGCGTGAGCGAGTGGCGGATATTCTGCCGCTGGCGGAAAGCTTTTTGAAAGTGTCTCTGGCGGCGCTCTCCGCCCCGTTTTCTGCCGCATTACGCCAGGGATTACAGGCAAGCGAAACCGTGCTGGTGCGCTACGACTGGCCGGGCAATATTCGTGAACTGCGTAATATGATGGAGCGGCTGGCGCTGTTTTTAAGTGTGGAACCGACGCCGGATTTAACGCCGCAGTTTTTGCAGCAATTATTACCAGAGCTGACACAAAAATCGGGTAACGTCATCGCCCCACCCTTGCTGACACCACGACAGGCACTGGACAAATTTAATGGTGATAAAACAGCAGCAGCGAATTATTTAGGCATCAGCCGGACGACGTTCTGGCGGCGGCTAAAAAATTAAATTGCCGGATGCAGCGTTAACGCCTTATCCGGCCGACAAAAACATGAATTTCAATATATTGCGTTCACCGATAGACGTGCGCATCGGGCTTGTTTACATGAGCTTCAGAATTACTTCTTCTTATAAAGATCTGCCGTGCCGTGGATCTTATTGTCAGTCTGACCGGAGGTCAGAACCAACACATCCGCACCTTTCTCATCCGCTTTTTTGATCAGATCTTCTTTTGCATCTGCGGTCGACATTTCATTACTGGTTGAAATATCACCTATTTTTTCATATTGCGATTCAACTTTTTCAAATTCCGCTTTGGTCATCAATTCAGCGGCATAGACATTTGTGACAACAAAAGCTAACGCACCAACTAAGAGCTTAGTTCCAGTTTTCATCGATGAACTCCATATGTGTGATTGGCCAATGCCCTGAAGCTAACAGTCATCATCAGGGTTGATTAATAAGTAGTTCAGCGGTTAGGAAAAATCTATAGGAAAAGAGAATATATTTGTATTTTTCTCAACGATAGCCACATTCTCCCAGTTGTTTAATAACGCTCACTACCATTATCGCAGGTGCTCCTTAAATTAATTTTCATAAAAATCTCAAATTCCCTCTTTCGCTAAAACCTAATATAAAATTCACATGAGCCGCATTACTTTTCTTAACAAAAAACCACCAACCATATATTAATGTGATTTCCATACTTTTTCTTTATTTCACCTACATACAGCTTAGGATTATTAGATGTATTTTTTCTAAACAACATAAAAAAACCGCATTAACTCCACTTACAAACCACTAAAACCAATCAATGCAATGAACAACTAACACTTTAATAAATTTATTACATCTAATATTACAGATATTCTTATTTAGTAACTTGCATGTTTGTGCCTTACAAGGCTTCAGGAATAAAAACAGTGCAATAAAAAGCATCTCGCCATTTAATTTTTAAGGATAAAAGTGAGTGATATGAAACCAGCAAAAAAAAGCTTATCGACACGGGCGATAGCCATTTCTACCATATTATTTACGCCAGTATCCTTGGCTATCACCCCACCTACAAATTCAGATAGTAATGTTATCATTAATAATAATGAAGAGATAAAACTCATTGCGTCAGAAGGCTACGATCCCGGATGGGAGCATTTTAACTCATTGAAAGTAGGTGAAGACTCTAATGGTTCATTACTCATTGATAATCTTTCACTTACCACTTCATCAGCCAGCATTGGTAATAATGCTGAAGGCTCCATCACTTTAACAAACCATACCAACTGGCAGTTCGACACCCCTACCTCCAATATTTTTTTAGGCACTAACGAAGGCTCCGGTACGTTATACGTGTTAGAAGGTAGTAAGATAAGTGGCCTGCAATCAATAAGAGTTGGTGAGTTTTATGGTGACGCCAGGGGGACGTTGGTTATTGATGGGGAAAGCTCATCAGTCACCTCTAACATTGCTATTGTTGGCGATCAGGGAACAGGGAAAGTATCTGTTACTAACGGCGGTACATTCACTTCCCTGACTCAACTGAATATTGGGTATGTTAACGCCCATTCTTCTCTGTCAGCTAACCAGAGTAGTTATGGAGAAGTTCAGGTTGCCGATAAAAATTCAACAGTGAATGCCCCAAATATACTTATTGGCGGATATAACACATCTTCTACTTCTGATACTACCGGAGTTCTCACTGTCAGCAACGATGGTGTAATCAATGTGAATTCATATATCTGGGTTGGTGTCTCCTCTAACGGAACAGGAATATTAAATATTGGAGGTGCGCAAGGTGAGGCTGCGCAACCTGCTGGTTCAATTAATACTCCCCGAATTTATTTAGGGGGGACAAATGCGTCAACCACTTCAATATTAAACTTTAATCACACCAACGCTGATTTTGTTCTGACCTCATACATAGACGGTAAAGGCCAGGTTAACCAGGTAGGTTCCGGGACAACCACATTATCCGGCGCGAATATCTATACCGGTAATACTTATATTAGCAACGGAAGTCTGCGCGCTGGCACGGTTGATACTTTCAGCCCAAACTCCGATTATATTGTCGACAGTGAAGGCCATCTCGATTTAAACGGTTATTCGCAAACATTAAATACTCTGGCGCTGGCTGGAACAGTAACGTTGTCTTCGTATGAAAATGGCCACGAGTTCACGCCGACCACACTAACCATTAAC
>NZ_VATQ01000067.1:0-5531 GCF_005781135.1 Escherichia sp. E3659
CATCAATAAGTAAGCTTGATAACAGATTAAATTAACCGGCGATAAGCGGGTTAATAAAACAGAATTTGCCTGGCGGCCGTAGCGCGGTGGTCCCACCTGACCCCATGCCGAACTCAGAAGTGAAACGCCGTAGCGCCGATGGTAGTGTGGGGTCTCCCCATGCGAGAGTAGGGAACTGCCAGGCATCAAATTAGAAAAACCCCGGTCCATAAGGCCGGGGTTTTTTGCATATCAATTATTTGCATGATGAAGGGAATCTCATGTCAGTCCTGTATATTCAAATCCATCGTAATCAAATTACTGTTCGCGATCTTGAAAGCAAACGTGAAGTGTCAGGAGAGGCTGCCTTCAGTAACCAGCGCCTGTTAATCGCCAATTTCTTTGTTGCAGAAAAAGCTCTGCAAGATCTTGTTCTGCAACTCCACCCACGTTCAACCTGGCATTCTTTTTTGCCAGCAAAACGTATGGATATCGTTGTGAGCGCGCTGGAAATGAATGAGGGAGGTTTGTCACAGGTTGAGGAACGCATTCTTCATGAAGTGGTCGCTGGCGCAACGTCAATGAAATATCGCCAGTTCCATATCCATGCGCAATCTGTGGTGCTCAGTGATAGTGCGGTCATGGCAATGCTTAAGCAGAAATAATTGTGTCACCATTGGTGGGTACGAAACCTGAAGTTCAGCCCACCGGGATGAGAAAAAAATCGCCTACGCCCCCACATACGCCAGATTCAGCAACGGATACGGTTTCCCCAAATCGTCCACCTCAGAACGCCCGGTAACCTTAAAGCCCATCTTCTTATAGAACCCTACCGCCTGTGCATTTTGTTCATTAACGTTGGTTGTCAGTTCCGGTGCCATTGAGAGCGCATGTTTCACCAGCATCCTACCCACGCCGCAGCCGCGCACATCAGGATCGATAAACAGCGCATCCATATGCTGCCCACTTAACAACATAAACCCAACCGGCTGATCCCGCTCATTAACCGCGACCCACAACGGTGCTTCCGGCAGAAAGGAACGCACCAGCTCTTCCAGCTCGGCCCGATACTCCGCTGATAAAAAATCGTGGGTGGCATCGACAGAACGACACCAAATCGCAACGAGTTCCTCCCATTCCTCATGCCGTGAGCGGCGAATACTAATAACCATTTTCTCTCCTTTTAGTCATTCTTATATTCTAACGTAGCCTTTTCCTTGAAACTTTCTCACCTTCAACATGCAGGCTCGACATTGGCAAATTTTCTGGTTATCTTCAGCTATCTGGATGTCTAAACGTATAAGCGTATGTAGTGAGGTAATCAGGTTATGCCGATTCGTGTGCCGGACGAGCTACCCGCCGTCAATTTCTTGCGTGAAGAAAACGTTTTTGTGATGACAACTTCTCGCGCGTCTGGTCAGGAAATTCGTCCGCTAAAGGTGCTTATCCTTAACCTGATGCCGAAGAAGATCGAAACTGAAAATCAGTTCTTACGCCTGCTTTCAAACTCGCCTTTACAGGTCGATATTCAGCTGTTGCGCATCGATTCCCGTGAATCGCGCAACACGCCCGCAGAGCATCTAAACAACTTCTACTGCAACTTTGAAGATATTCAGGAACAGAACTTTGACGGCCTGATAGTCACCGGTGCGCCGCTGGGTCTGGTGGAGTTTAATGATGTCGCTTACTGGCCGCAGATCAAACAGGTGCTGGAGTGGTCGAAAGATCACGTCACCTCGACGCTGTTTGTCTGCTGGGCGGTACAGGCCGCGCTCAATATCCTCTACGGCATTCCTAAGCAAACCCGCACCGACAAACTCTCTGGCGTTTACGAGCATCATATTCTCCATCCTCATGCGCTTCTGACGCGTGGCTTTGATGATTCATTCCTGGCACCGCATTCGCGCTATGCTGACTTTCCGGCAGCGTTGATTCGTGATTACACCGATCTGGAAATTCTGGCAGAGACGGAAGAAGGGGATGCATATCTGTTTGCCAGCAAAGATAAGCGCATTGCCTTTGTGACGGGCCATCCCGAATATGATGCGCAAACGCTGGCGCAGGAATATTTCCGCGATGTGGAAGCCGGACTAGACCCGGATGTACCGTATAACTATTTCCCGCACAATGATCCGCAAAATACACCGCGAGCGAGCTGGCGTAGTCACGGTAATTTGCTGTTTACCAACTGGCTCAACTATTACGTCTACCAGATCACGCCATACGATCTACGCCGTATGAATCCTACGCTGGATTAATCTTCTGTGATAGTCGATCGTTAAGCGATTCAGCACCTTACCTCAGGCACCTTCGGGTGCCTTTTTTATTTCCGAAACGCACCTAAGCAGGTGAATAAATTTTATTTATATTGTTATCAATAAGTTATTAAGTATTTTTAATTAAAATGGAAATTGTTTTTGATTTTGATTTTTAAATGAGTAGTCTTAGTTGTGCTGAACGAAAAGCGCACAACGATCCTTCGTTCACAGTGGGGAAGTTTTCGGATCCATGACGAGGAGCTGCACGATGACTGAACAGGCAACAACAACCGATGAACTGGCTTTCACAAGGCCGTATGGCGAGCAGGAGAAGCAAATTCTTACTGCCGAAGCGGTAGAATTTCTGACTGAGCTGGTGACGCATTTTATGCCACAACGCAATAAACTTCTGGCAGCGCGCATTCAGCAGCAGCAAGATATTGATAACGGAACGTTGCCTGATTTTATTTCGGAAACAGCTTCCATTCGTGATGCTGACTGGAAAATTCGTGGGATTCCTGCGGACTTAGAAGATCGTCGCGTAGAGATTACCGGACCCGTAGAGCGCAAGATGGTGATCAACGCGCTCAACGCCAATGTGAAAGTCTTTATGGCCGATTTCGAAGATTCACTGGCACCAGACTGGAACAAAGTGATCGACGGGCAAATTAACCTGCGTGATGCAGTTAACGGCACCATCAGCTATACCAATGAAGCAGGCAAAATTTATCAGCTCAAGCCCAATCCAGCGGTTTTGATTTGTCGGGTACGCGGTCTGCACTTGCCGGAAAAACATGTCACCTGGCGTGGTGAGGCAATCCCCGGTAGCCTGTTTGATTTTGCGCTCTATTTCTTCCACAACTATCAGGCACTGTTGGCAAAGGGCAGCGGTCCCTATTTCTATCTGCCGAAAACCCAGTCCTGGCAGGAAGCGGCCTGGTGGAGCGAAGTCTTCAGCTATGCAGAAGATCGCTTTAATCTGCCACGCGGCACTATCAAGGCGACGTTGCTGATTGAAACGCTGCCTGCCGTGTTCCAGATGGACGAAATCCTTCACGCGCTGCGTGACCATATTGTTGGTCTGAACTGCGGTCGCTGGGATTACATCTTCAGTTATATCAAAACGTTGAAAAACTATCCCGATCGCGTCCTGCCAGACAGACAGGCAGTGACGATGGATAAACCCTTCCTGAATGCTTACTCACGCCTGTTGATTAAAACCTGCCATAAACGCGGTGCTTTTGCGATGGGCGGCATGGCGGCGTTTATTCCGAGCAAAGATGAAGAACGCAATAACCAGGTTCTCAACAAAGTGAAAGCGGATAAAGCGCTGGAAGCCAATAACGGTCACGATGGCACGTGGATCGCACATCCTGGCCTTGCTGACACGGCAATGGCGGTATTCAACGACATCCTCGGTTCCCGTAAAAATCAGCTTGAAGTGATGCGCGAACAAGACGCGCCGATTACTGCCGATCAGCTGCTGGCACCTTGTGACGGTGAACGCACCGAAGAAGGTATGCGCGCCAACATTCGCGTGGCTGTGCAGTACATCGAAGCGTGGATCTCCGGCAACGGCTGCGTGCCGATTTATGGCCTGATGGAAGATGCGGCGACGGCTGAAATTTCCCGTACCTCGATCTGGCAGTGGATCCATCATCAAAAAACGTTGAGCAATGGCAAACCGGTGACCAAAGCCTTGTTCCGCCAGATGCTGGGCGAAGAGATGAAAGTCATTGCCAGCGAACTGGGCGAAGAACGTTTCTCCCAGGGGCGTTTTGACGATGCCGCACGCTTGATGGAACAGATCACCACTTCCGATGAGTTAATTGATTTCCTGACCCTGCCAGGCTACCGCCTGTTAGCGTAAACCACCACATAACTATGGAGCATCTGCACATGAAAACCCGTACACAACAAATTGAAGAATTACAGAAAGAGTGGACTCAACCGCGTTGGGAAGGCATTACTCGCCCGTACAGCGCGGAAGATGTGGTGAAATTACGCGGTTCAGTCAATCCGGAATGCACGCTGGCGCAGCTGGGCGCGGCGAAAATGTGGCGTCTGCTGCACGGTGAGTCGAAAAAAGGCTACATCAACAGCCTCGGTGCACTGACTGGCGGTCAGGCGCTGCAACAGGCGAAAGCGGGCATTGAAGCGGTCTACCTGTCTGGCTGGCAGGTTGCGGCGGACGCTAACCTGGCGGCCAGCATGTATCCGGATCAGTCGCTCTATCCGGCAAACTCGGTGCCAGCTGTGGTGGAGCGGATCAACAACACCTTCCGTCGTGCCGATCAGATCCAGTGGTCTGCAGGCATTGAGCCGGGCGATCCGCGCTATGTCGATTACTTCCTGCCGATTGTTGCCGATGCGGAAGCCGGTTTTGGCGGTGTCCTGAATGCCTTTGAACTGATGAAAGCGATGATTGAAGCCGGTGCAGCGGCAGTTCACTTCGAAGATCAGCTGGCGTCCGTGAAAAAATGCGGTCATATGGGCGGCAAAGTGCTGGTACCAACTCAGGAAGCTATTCAGAAACTGGTCGCTGCGCGTCTGGCTGCCGACGTGACGGGCGTTCCAACCCTGCTGGTTGCTCGTACCGATGCCGATGCGGCGGATCTGATTACCTCCGATTGCGACCCGTATGATAGCGAATTTATTACCGGCGAGCGCACCAACGAAGGTTTCTTCCGTACTCATGCAGGTATTGAACAAGCGATCAGCCGCGGCCTGGCGTATGCGCCGTATGCTGACCTGGTATGGTGTGAAACCTCCACGCCAGACCTGGAACTGGCGCGTCGCTTTGCACAAGCCATCCACGCGAAATATCCGGGCAAACTGCTGGCTTATAACTGCTCGCCGTCGTTCAACTGGCAGAAAAACCTCGACGACAAAACTATTGCCAGCTTCCAGCAGCAGCTGTCGGATATGGGTTACAAGTTCCAGTTCATCACCCTGGCAGGCATCCACAGCATGTGGTTCAACATGTTCGACCTGGCAAACGCCTATGCGCAGGGCGAGGGCATGAAGCATTACGTTGAGAAAGTGCAGCAGCCGGAATTCGCTGCCGCGAAAGATGGCTACACCTTCGTTTCTCACCAGCAGGAAGTGGGTACAGGTTATTTCGATAAAGTGACGACCATTATTCAGGGCGGCACGTCGTCAGTTACCGCGCTGACCGGCTCCACCGAAGAATCGCAGTTCTAAGCAACCTACAAATGTTGCTGACTGTAGGCCGGATAAGGCGTTCACGTCGCATCCGCCAATCAACGCCTGATGCGACGCTTGCGCGTCTTA
>NZ_VATQ01000068.1:0-2758 GCF_005781135.1 Escherichia sp. E3659
TCGGGAATAATAGAAATATGTCCCATCAATTTTTTAAGTTCCATTTTGCTCTCCTTAATTATGCAAGGAGTATTTGATCATGTATAAGTAATAAAAAACAGCTTCAGGTAATGAGGAATATCTCAATTTTTAAACATAAAATGCGAATTATTTAGTACAAAAAGTGTACTTCTGATGATCTTTCCCTGGCGCTATATATGCCAGCGGTCTGTACACTAACTCATAATCCATTGCTGATTGCTTTAAAAGCCAGATTAAAAGCAAAAGGCAACACCGGGAAAAGTATTGTTTGTGCCGGAATGAAAAAGCTTCTGCAATTAATGTTTAGCAGTAAGGGCATCCAGCTTTTGAATCACTAACAACTTACTTATCTCAGATTCTGGATGTTTATATAACCACGTAACACTTGTATCATCAGGAATATGCTGAATATCATTCCTGGCTTCATCTGTCTTGTTTAATGTGATTAGTGCATATGCTCGTAAAAGATAAGCGCAACTTTGAAACCATGTATTGGATAGTTCCCTGCCTTTTTGAAGGCAAATAGTTAATATCCCGATAGCGTTTTCATACTCTTCACACTCAAAGTATCTTTCACCAATAGAATAATAATCACTCAAATCACCTTCGCCATTATCTATAATCTCCTGGAGAAAACCGATTGACTCTCGTATATTTCCAGCCTCCCACGCATCATGATACCTTTCCCTTAATTCTTTATTTTTATCGTTCATTTATCACTCTCTTCTTAAAATATCAAAACCCAGAAGCACCGCCACATCTGATCGGTAGACACCCTTTCATACAGGCCCCAAACGATCCAGACCATACTCGTGGTTGCTGAAAATCAGAAGAGGCTGTTGAACAAGTACTAACACATCCTCTTCGCTCTTCCGCACAATCATCCAAAGCAGTCTGGCAAGTCAACGACCTCCCCGACGTTTGTCCGCAAGCCCCTGATCCCGCTTTATCCTGAATCAATAGCGGTACCGATGGTGCATCCATATTATCAATCACCGCTCCCGCGCCTAAAGCAACCATCAAGTATGTCACACCATCGGCTACAACACCTACACCACAAACAGGATTCGGACCGGCAATGCATGCAGCTTCTGCCGGATTTGGCACCAATCCCATCGGGTCTACAGACTGCACCGAATTCAGCGGATACTGATACAGATTCCACCCGCCTTTCAGCCCAATGGGGTCCTGGGTGATGTACCGTCTCTGCAACGGATCATAGTACCGGTGACGATTGTAGTACAGCCCCGACTCCTCATCGGACTGCTGGCCCGGCAGACGGTATGGCTGGTGCAGGTGATACGGGTTCTCTTCATTCAGCTGGTTGCCCCACTCATCATACTCCCCGTTCCACGCCGTATTGCCGTCTTCACTGATGAGCGCCAGCGGCAGGCCCCGGTGGTCACAGTGGTACAGATGCAGCGTGCGCGCCGGCGTGTATTCCGGCTCCACCTGTCTGGCCAGTTGCTCCACCGTCAGCCCGCACTGCGCAAGCCACGCGTGGCTTTCACTGCTCACGCGGTCTGCCCGGATTTCCTCCTCCAGCCTGTCCAGCATCATCACCAGTTCAGGCGGGAACGCCACACCGTGACCGTCCTCACTCCCTTCCTGCTGCAGCTTCTCCGCCAGACTGCGGCGCTGCGCTTTCTCCCGTTCGCCGTTCTCCGTTTCGATGCGGATGAGCGGTGAGAAGCTCCCCGGCTCGTATACCGTCTGGATACGCGTGGTGTCGGTCTGTATCGTCGTCAGCCTGTCACCGTCCCAGCCGTACCATGTCATCTCCGGTTTACGCGACAGCGACATCCACCCCGTCAGGTCACGCCCGCGACGCCACACCCGTTTTCCCGTCCGGCGGCCCAGCGGGTCATAGAGGTAGCGGCTCTCCACCAGTGGCTCGCCATGCTGTATCCGCGTGTAGAACACCAGACGGTGCTGGCTGTCGTAGTGATAGAGATGGGTCCGCTCGTCGTCCGTCCGTATCACACCCGCCGGGATACGGTCCGTCTTCTCCGTCAGCCTGCCGTATTCATCGTAACGGTAGACATAGTGCGCGTCCTCCGCGATGCGGTTATCCGGCCACGCCGTGAGTGTGCTGTCCGGGTGCAGCTCCGGGTCCGGCAGACGGTTTCCCGCCGGGTCCGTCGCATACGGGATGCGGATGTCCAGGTCCGGTGCGAGGGTGCGCACACTCTCCAGCCTGCCCGTGGCACTGTAGCCGTATTCCCGCGTCTGTCGCGGGCCGCTGATGCGCACCAGGTCGCCGTTGTCATTCCACCCGTAGTCACGGTCATATACCAGGCTGTTCAGGTGCTGACTCTGTAACTGGCCTGCGGGGGCAGGGCAAGATTACGAAAGCCCGCTCCCCGCAAGGACTGACGCGAGATAGTTTCTGTCCATGGCTGCTTTTCGCATCTTACGTCTTAACCCTGCCTTGAACACCTTATCATTCGTCAAAATATTAATAGCAATGTGCCGTATCCCTGAAAATAATTCTGCTGCATTTCCTCTTCTTATTTTGCAGTCGTCTTCATTCATTACCACGTCCAGACGCCAGTGCAGCTTATTCTCCACGTGCCAGTGATTTCGGATCGCTGTGGCGAACTTCTCAGCGGTTAAATCAGCAGAACTGATATAATATCTGACCGTCATTTCGGGCTCTTTCTTTTGTTCTGCTATTATGGACCGAAAGGAGACTGCCACGCATAATTTCTTCAGCCCTTTCCATTCAAACGTGAAA
>NZ_VATQ01000069.1:0-2481 GCF_005781135.1 Escherichia sp. E3659
TGTCAGCGCTGCTGAGAAGGCTGGGATGGTGAATGTGCAGCGACTGGAGTTTGGACGGGGGGAGCGCGGAGTTCAGAATGTGTCGGTGGTCTATAGATATTGATCAGCGTATTGTGGTTCCCGGCGCAGCCGATTATGGTTTTCTTTCGGTCACTGATATCAATGATTAGGCTGAATCTGAAATATTATCGCATAAATTATTGCTTCTCAGTTGATTTTATTCGCACTTATGTCACCAGTGATAACTCAGTCTATGGTGTATTAACAGGTATCAGAGTGTTAATGATGGTCGCGCGTTATAAAATTATGGCAACGATAATTAAGCCCGGCTACCTGCCGGAAATATGGACTCGTTGTTCTGAGCGCCGGATGCCCCGTGCAGCGCGCGAGAAAACGTATTCTGTCCTGAAGGAAACAGAACGCTCATTCGGGGATACAGTCGTGTGAACTGCAGGTATCTGATTAGTCCGTGCAGATATCATAAACAGGCTCCGACGGTCGGGTTGAGCTGTGGTGACAGAAACAGAGCCTGTATAATTCCCTGAGGATGTCAGGGATTTGTTTCCATTAGTTGACGCACAACGTCAGCAAATTCCTTTCCGTAACCTTCTGTGGAGCCGTCTTTAATGCCGTTGTTTTTAATCTGGTATTTACCGTTGACATAAAAAGCCGGCGTTCCGGTAAGACCAAATTCTTCAGCAGCCTGTTCCTGACGAGCAGTCATCGTTTTTACCATAAAGCTGTTTCTGGCGGCATCAAATTCACCGGCATCCACGCCAGCCTGAATAAATACCGCTCTGATATCATCTTCGTTTTTTACCGAACGGTGTTTCAGAATGGCTTCAAACAGGGGGCCTTCCACTTTGTCTTCCACGCCAAGGGCTCTGGCGACAGACCAGGCTTCAGTAAGCTGTTTTCCCATCGCTCCCATAAAACTGGCGTGATATTTCTCAACTTTCACGCCTTCCGGCAGTATGGTTTCAATATTTTTGCTGACTTTATAAGGGCTGTAGAAGCTGCTGCATGCAGGGCAGTAGAACGAGAAAAATTCCACGACCGGTGGAGCCTCTTTTACCGGGTTATCCAGCTTTGTAAACTGTCTGCCTTCCGTCAGGGTGACGGTTGCTTGTCCGGGCAGACTGACAGTAAGGAATAAAGATAACGCCAGAAGGGTTCTGGTTGTTAGTTTTGCAGGTATCAGTGTCATGTTTACAGATTATACAATCAGATATTGAACAATGGCTGCAGTCCCGGCTGACCTCAGTTATTGAGCAAGGAGCTGCTGCCGCCTGGATCATATTAATTTATTCAGGATGCACATGTGCACCCCGGCAGTATATGACCTGTATCTGACAGCCTCAGACGTCGAGAGTTCAATTCCGTTTGTGATGCCAGTGTCTGGCGCAGGGGAAGATTTGCCTGGTACCGAAAATATGCTGACGGTGTGGGTAATAAAGAACCGTGAGTAATATGAAACACCAGATGTATGGTCGGGCCGGATTTGAATCACTAAGGTGGAGGGCAATGCGCCCACTACCATGATGATGTCCCCGATTGTGGAGGAATCACCTCTGCATCGTTCGTAACACAAAACAAGTCAAGAGTGAACTCTATCGATGCCATTCGACGACCTTCTTTTTTTCGGGAAACATCCTTATGGAAAACCACATTTCCCATATCGCGTAATTTATCTCTTTGCTTAACCAGGCCGGGCGTTATAACCGACAATATAAGGTAAGTACAGAAAACAGACAATGCGTCATTGGGGACGCAAGATTTCTTTAATTAAGAGCCTACGACTTGTATCAGATGTTTAAAGTGAAAGACCGATCTGATAGTTATCTAACCTGATAATTATTACGATACTTATTAATTAAGTGCCTAATAATAAGTAATTTAGAGCGGGGGAAATAATTTCTCACCAGAGTTAATCGGAATTTTAGATGGCTTTATATAAAATTCAGGTTGCGTAAATGATAAAAATAGACAATTTATTATCATATAAAAGACATTATCAACTAATAAATCGAACGATGATGCTACTGAATTAAAAACAGCGTGTTTTTAGCCTAAAAATTTTGGTTACTATGGTTTTTTATTTTGTTTTGGTTTGTTTTTTTAGTCCTGGAAACCAAAGTTGATTGTTTTTTTGTCCGGTTTAGTTTGTTATTCTTTAAAAAGAAGTCAGGCGGTACTTATTTTTTTGTATCTTCTTTTTTAAATGTAAAGGAAGACAGGAGGGTGGAAGATCTTTCAGGTAGTTGTTTTTGACATACAAAGTTCCTGAAAATGAAGTAGATTAAGTGGTTTTATAAAATAAATAAAACATGCTTTCATAAATGTTTTATATGTGCGTTTTTTTGTAACACACATATAAAATCACCCAAGTAATGTCAACAATGGTAGTTTTAAGTTATGAATAAATTATATCCTGGTTCTCTTATCGCTCTGGTATTCGCGACTGCTACTGTTAACGCAGCA
>NZ_VATQ01000070.1:0-3336 GCF_005781135.1 Escherichia sp. E3659
ACTGCTACTGTTAACGCAGCACAGCAAAGCGAAGTTCATTTTTTTGGTAACGTTACATCCGTAACCTGCGATGTTGCTGTAAATAATGGCGGTAGCATGACGGATGTTATTCAGCTGGGCACTGTGGCTCCAAATGCAGAAAGCCAGACACCGACGGAATTCTCATTTAAACCCGTTAATCCAACACAGTGTGGTAACCTGGCAGGTAAGACTGCAACCATAACATGGTATGGCAACTTTGATGCCGAAGGCTTGAAAAATAGTACCGGTAAGGCTACCGACGCTGTCGTAAAACTGACAGCAATGAATGCACAAAACACAGCAAACACTCAGGTAACATCTTCTAATACCAGTATTGAATTTGATGCAAATAATGCTAATACGGATGGTTTTAAATTCCAGGCAAAATTGAAAGGTGGAACTACCCCTGGCGATTATCAGGGCGTTGCTGCTTATGCAATAACTTATAACTAATCTCACCAATACCGCTGATGCTATTCATTAGCGGTATTAATAATACCTTAAACAGATAACAAATATAAGCCGATGGAGGATGATATGAGCTTATCGCGACTACCAAAGATTTCTTTGTTAGCGATGAGTATTTATACGCATCTCGGATATGCTACGGACTTAAATCTGGATTTTATCCAGGGGACCAGCATAATTCCTTCGATTCTAAAATCTGATTATGCTTATCCTCAGGGACAATACAGTGTGGATGTATTTGTTAACAATGAAAAAACCGGTACGGCTGAGTTAAACATTACACCGGCAGATGAAAAAAACAATATGCTCTGTTTCTCTCCGGAATGGATAAACAGTGCAGGTGTAATGCTGGATGCCAGTAAATATGATGATGTTTATAACAGAGAAAAGAACTGTTATGAGCTGGCTAAAAAAAATCATACACAGGTAGCTTTTGATTACAGTGCGCAGAAACTGCTGCTTGATATTCCTCAGGCTTATCTGCTCAGTAAAAGTGACCCGTCACGATGGGATTACGGTGTTACCGGAGGACGGCTGAAGTATTATGCTAACTTCAATAAAACAACAAATGACAAATTAAATGCCTTCGGAAATTTTGACCTTGGTTTCAATGTCGGGCGATGGGTATTATCCAGTAATATTAACGTATCCCGCTCAGGAGGAGAAACAGAATTCACCTCCAGTGATATGACATTGTCCACGGCAATCAGTCAAATCCAGGGGGATTTATTACTGGGAAAATCGCAAACTCAGACAGAGTTATTTTCTGATTTTAATTTTTATGGCGTATCAGTTCGCTCTAACAGTAACATGCGCCCGTGGGAGGCACGCGGATATGCACCGGATATTTCGGGGATCGCTTCAGGCCCGTCACGGGTAACCGTGACCCAGAACGGCTATACGATTTATTCCCGCATGGTTCCGGCAGGCCCTTATCGTCTTGATGACCTTCGGCCAACCGGAAATGGCGATCTGGTTGTAACGTTAGAGGATGATAACGGGCATAAGACGGTTCAGGTTTATCCGGTCACTACTCTGCCGACGTTGTTAAGGCCAGGTGATTTCCAGTACGACTTTGCCATGGGTAAGAAAAATCAAAGTAATGAACTGAATAAGGCGTTCTCGTCGGATACCGGACTCTTCTGGCTGGGCAGTGTTGACTATGGTTTTTCCAGCGCAACGCTGAATTCGGCAATACTGTTAAACAATCGCTATCAGTCGGCAGGGATTGGCGTAACGAAACCGTTTGGTGAGCTGGGGGCATTATCCCTGAGTGCCCAGACAGCTAAAGCCCGCTATAACAATGGGGATGAAAAGAAAGGCCAGAACGTCAGTGTCAAGTACGCCAAAAACTTTACAGACAGAACAGACCTGCAGCTTCTGACATATCGTTATCAGGACAAAGGGTATGTGGATTATGCAGAATTTGATCCCCATCGCACTTTTATTCACGGTAATCAGAAATCACGGTATGAGGCGCGTCTGTCTCATCGGTTTGATACGACTTATCTGAGTGGAGCGTGGTGGCACCAGAATTACTGGGACAGAGACGGGAGTGATACCGGGGCGACCTTGTCGCTGAGCACTTCAGCTTTTGATTCGGTATCTGTGTTCCTGAACGGTTCATATAACCGTTACGCAAATACTGATAAAGCGGATTATTCAGCGTCGGTGAGTGTCAGCATACCTTTTGACTTCAGAGGGATACAGCATTACGCCAGTAACAGTGTGGGATATAACCGGAGCAATGGTTCAACGTTCAATACAAGTATTTCAGCTTCAGTGAATGATCGCGTTAACTATAACCTCAATGCGGATATCAGTTCCCGTGGTCAGCGGGGCGCATCGGCATCGGCCAGCTATGCGTTTGACGCTGTTCAGACAAATATTGGAGTATCGCAGACACATTCGCGCCAGGGTGACGGACAGACCAGCTTCTCCGGGGGCATCTCCGGCTCTGTGTTAGGGACCCGCGAAACCGGACCTCTCTTTACAAAAGAGTCTTCCGATACTGTCGCTATTGTCAGCGTACCGGGTGTCAGTGGAATCAAGTTCAACAACTCCATGCCCACTGACCGAAATGGTAACACTGTAGTGTGGTTGTCCGGGTATGCAGAAAACAGCATTAACATTAACATGGAAAACGTCCCTGACGACATGGATTTCAGCACGACATCCTACAAAGTGGTTCCGACTGAAAAGGCGATGGTTTACCGAAAATTTGGTTTTGAGAACGTACTTCGTTACATCCTGCGTGTGAAGGATAAGCAGGGTAAATACCTTACAGGTGGTGAAGCCACCACAGAACAGGGACTGAATGCCGGGTTTATATCCACAAACGGTGTTCTGCTAATGAATATGCTGACTGAACCAGAAAAGATCCGCATTGATATGGGAAATGGAATGCAGTGTCATTTTTCCATGAAAGGTTTACAGGCTAACACCAATAAAGTTCAGGAGATTCGTTGTGAATAAAGTAGCTAAAACGGCGATTGCAGTTGTGCTCTCATTCGCATTCTGTAGCCAGGCTATGGCTGCGTTTGTACTGAATGGGACGCGCTTCATTTATGATGAAAATAAAAAAAATATTACCTTTGAAGTCACCAATAATGCCGGTCAGATGTATGGGGGGCAGGTATGGGTGGATAATACCAGTGAGGGAAACGGTATCTACATGGTTCCTCAGCCTCCTTTTTTTAAAGTCGGCGCAAAACAAAAACAGATTATCCGAATCATGAAAACAGATTCCTCATTACCCACAGACCGTGAATCGTTATTCTGGTTGAATGTACAGGAAGTACCGCCAAAACCAGATGTTAAAGAAAGCCATGGCAGTGTTCTGGCGAT
>NZ_VATQ01000071.1:0-1732 GCF_005781135.1 Escherichia sp. E3659
ATCAGACAATCTGTGTGAGCACTGCAAAGAACAGTTCTTTAAGGTAAGGAGGTGATCCAACCGCAGGTTCCCCTACGGTTACCTTGTTACGACTTCACCCCAGTCATGAATCACAAAGTGGTAAGCGCCCTCCCGAAGGTTAAGCTACCTACTTCTTTTGCAACCCACTCCCATGGTGTGACGGGCGGTGTGTACAAGGCCCGGGAACGTATTCACCGTGGCATTCTGATCCACGATTACTAGCGATTCCGACTTCATGGAGTCGAGTTGCAGACTCCAATCCGGACTACGACGCACTTTATGAGGTCCGCTTGCTCTCGCGAGGTCGCTTCTCTTTGTATGCGCCATTGTAGCACGTGTGTAGCCCTGGTCGTAAGGGCCATGATGACTTGACGTCATCCCCACCTTCCTCCAGTTTATCACTGGCAGTCTCCTTTGAGTTCCCGGCCGGACCGCTGGCAACAAAGGATAAGGGTTGCGCTCGTTGCGGGACTTAACCCAACATTTCACAACACGAGCTGACGACAGCCATGCAGCACCTGTCTCACAGTTCCCGAAGGCACCAATCCATCTCTGGAAAGTTCTGTGGATGTCAAGACCAGGTAAGGTTCTTCGCGTTGCATCGAATTAAACCACATGCTCCACCGCTTGTGCGGGCCCCCGTCAATTCATTTGAGTTTTAACCTTGCGGCCGTACTCCCCAGGCGGTCGACTTAACGCGTTAGCTCCGGAAGCCACGCCTCAAGGGCACAACCTCCAAGTCGACATCGTTTACGGCGTGGACTACCAGGGTATCTAATCCTGTTTGCTCCCCACGCTTTCGCACCTGAGCGTCAGTCTTCGTCCAGGGGGCCGCCTTCGCCACCGGTATTCCTCCAGATCTCTACGCATTTCACCGCTACACCTGGAATTCTACCCCCCTCTACGAGACTCAAGCTTGCCAGTATCAGATGCAGTTCCCAGGTTGAGCCCGGGGATTTCACATCTGACTTAACAAACCGCCTGCGTGCGCTTTACGCCCAGTAATTCCGATTAACGCTTGCACCCTCCGTATTACCGCGGCTGCTGGCACGGAGTTAGCCGGTGCTTCTTCTGCGGGTAACGTCAATGAGCAAAGGTATTAACTTTACTCCCTTCCTCCCCGCTGAAAGTACTTTACAACCCGAAGGCCTTCTTCATACACGCGGCATGGCTGCATCAGGCTTGCGCCCATTGTGCAATATTCCCCACTGCTGCCTCCCGTAGGAGTCTGGACCGTGTCTCAGTTCCAGTGTGGCTGGTCATCCTCTCAGACCAGCTAGGGATCGTCGCCTAGGTGAGCCGTTACCCCACCTACTAGCTAATCCCATCTGGGCACATCCGATGGCAAGAGGCCCGAAGGTCCCCCTCTTTGGTCTTGCGACGTTATGCGGTATTAGCTACCGTTTCCAGTAGTTATCCCCCTCCATCAGGCAGTTTCCCAGACATTACTCACCCGTCCGCCACTCGTCAGCGAATCAGCAAGCTGATTCCTGTTACCGTTCGACTTGCATGTGTTAGGCCTGCCGCCAGCGTTCAATCTGAGCCATGATCAAACTCTTCAATTTAAAAGTTTGATGCTCAAAGAATTAAACTTCGTAATGAATTACGTGTTCACTCTTGAGACTTGGTATTCATTTATCGTCTTGCGACGTTAAGAATCCGTATCTTCGAGTGCCCACACAGATTGTCTGATAAATTGTTAAAGAGCAGT
>NZ_VATQ01000072.1:0-1557 GCF_005781135.1 Escherichia sp. E3659
CGGGCGCGAGGTAACATATATGGACGCTCCCGGAATGCAATGCTTTCTTCAGTTATGTAATAAAACGGGTAGGTGCAGCCATATATCCGGTTTCTGATGGGATTTTTATCCCGAACCATGATGAAATCCGCCAGGCAGGTACCAATCATCCTCTACGGGCTAACTTGCCCTTGTTACCTCTCGGTGTATCCTGCCTGCGGTCTTACCTGTTTTGCCATCTTCTGAAGTCACCTGCACCTACCAGGACGTTAACTTTTTTTCAGCACCTCGTCAGATTGACTGACCTTGTGTCAGGCGAGCTGCCGAGGTTGATATTCAGTATTGTGTGACAACATTGACCACATGATCCTCGCTGTTTTTGCCGCCATGGCGACAACAGCTACATTGTAGTGCTTCCGCTCCAGGAGTCCCTGAAGCCAGGAATTCTCCTCAACTGCGCCGTTTCGGTTGACCCAGGCGGTAAGTGCGCGTGCGCCGTGAACCAGCAGGTATCGGAAATATCCATCTCCACGTTTGCTGATCCCTCCCAGTTGCTGTTTCCCGCCGCTGGAATGTTCCTTTGGTGTCAGCCCCAGCCATGAAGCGAACTGCTTTGCGGTACTGAATTGTCGGGCATTACCCACTGCTGCTACCACATAAGTGGCCGTTAGCATGCCAACCCCCGGGATTTTGGCCATTCTCTGGCAGGCTTCCTGCGTTCTATACCAGGAGGCCAGAGCTTCTTCTACCTGTTTAACTTGTTCTTCAAGTTCCCGGATATGTTTAGACTGTCTGTAGATGCTGGTTCTGACAAAGGGAGATAAACCATTTTCGCCATCCTCCAGAATGGCTGGCAGCTCACGGGTTAAATGGCTTTGTCCGGCCGCAATCGTAATACCAAACTCAGCAAGTGTGGCTCTTAAACTATTGGCACAGGCAATCCGCTCACGGATAAGTATTCCCCGTTCAGTGTGTAACGCTAAAACGGCCTGCTGCTCTTCGGTTTTTATCTGAACAAAACGCATATTCGGACGGGTTACCGCTTCGCAGATTGCTTCAGCATCTGCTGCATCCGTCTTGTTCGTTTTCACATAAGGCTTCACATACTGCGGAGGTATGAGTTTTACCTCATGACCATAGCGGGTGAATAATCGCGCAAAATAATGACTGGATGAGCAGGCTTCCATGCCAATCAGACAAGGTTCCAGTTGAATCACAAACTGAACAAACTTAGCCCGGGTGAGCTTTTTACGCAAAATAGTATGGCCTTCATGATCGACACCATGAAGCTGAAAAACGTTCTTTGCCAGGTCGATACCAAGAGTTGATACTTTCATGTGGACGCTCCTAATTTTTCAGGACGTATTGCAACGATCCAGTCTGGTACTTTGATACCGTAAAATCTGGAGCGTCCATCTCATTATCCCTGTAAAACGCGCCCTCAGCCCACATCCATGTGGGTTGCCCCGGCCTTCAGGGAACGCCTCGGCGATTTTGACGCCACCAACACCAGTGCGGCCTATTGATAAAGAGCTAACACATAGTCAAAAAAACATCACTAAGGTTTTTTAGAGTTTC
>NZ_VATQ01000073.1:0-1591 GCF_005781135.1 Escherichia sp. E3659
CATCGCGAGCTACGGGCGCAACAACTCATTCACTACATTTAGGCTTGTCCCTTTTGCACAGGACGTATTCTGGATGTTCCCCAGCTAAAAGCTGAAGATATTTAAACTCCACAGGTGTAAGTGCTGTACCACTTACAGTTCCGACAGGTTCTTCCTTGCGACGCCAGGTTCGCGGAGTCATGCTGAATATTTCGGCACATTCTTTCTGCGTCAGACCAATTTTTTGCCGCAGACGTTTGATGTTTTCTGATGTGTTTTCAGTTAACATTTTTTCCTCATTCATTGTTCATTTCCTGAATCATCATAGAAACAATTTCTTTATCATTCTCTCTTAATCCATCTCTGGAAAAGTCTATTGTGTCGAATGCCTTCTCATTAAAAACAAGATCAGCAACAGTTTTCACCGTTGCTTTCGTTTTTCCTAAAGTCGCAGATTTAGAAAAGGTCTTCACCCGTTTCACAAGATGAAACATATTACCTTCTTTATTCAAATAATATTGCCTGTCACCTTTTCGTACCTTCATATTAATATGGTTCCTATTTTAACAGTAAAGGGGCTTATAGCCCCTTTACTTTAACTTTTTCCAACAATCAAATCGACATCTTCCTGGTAAAGCTCTCCAAAACACGGGACTACTCCCGTTTTATAATCGCGGATATTATTGCTATCCGTGAAAATAACAACATAATCCTTGCCTGTTTTTTCATGTTTCAGGCAGATAGTGCAAAGCGTCACACGCGCAACAGAAAACGCATGACCAGTCGTAGAAACGATAACAGGGAAAGTTGATTTTTTCATATTTAACTCCTGCCGCTGGGCGGCTTTGGTGATCGGAGACTACCTCCTTTCGATATGCTGATAATAGGTCATTTCTGACCTATTATCAAGTGTTTTTAAACGAGTTTTATTGAAAATTTATTTTCAACAAATGCCTCTAACATCTTTAATATTTCACTATCGCTTATACCAACTTTACTTCTAAAAGAATCATCCATAAGGTCAATACTTGCGGATATTTCACTTGTATATTCAACGCTCCCGGCAAATCCTGCAATTCCAGCTAATTCAAGAAGCATATGATGATTACGAATATTGATATTACCAATCAGAACTTTCATTTATCCTCCTGATATGGGGGGAATCCCCCCATATTAAAAATTACAATCTGGTTGCAAGTCCGGTTTGTTCGTTAAACAAACATTCCAACTGATCACAATAAACATTATCAAATGTCGATACTTCTTTAACCATTGCTCCTCGAACACGAGAAAAGGTCACCTGGTATGTATCGGAAAAGGTTAATTTAATTTTTACTAAATTAATTCCATTCATTGCAAATTTTGAAGGAAGACGAAAACTAAGACCACATTCACCATCTTCATCAAAATAGGCAAAGTTCTTTGCGCCAGTCATAGCAATGAAGCGATTTCCGCCAAGCTGATTAAGAATTTCAGTAGCAACAAATTTAGCGTAGTTTTCCATTTTTAAACTCCTGCCGCTGAGCGGCTTTGGTGATCAGGGACTATCCCCTCTCGATATGTTTATAATAGGTCAGTTCTGACCTATTTGCAAGTAATTTTTACTCCTGAT
>NZ_VATQ01000074.1:0-4219 GCF_005781135.1 Escherichia sp. E3659
CTGGAGCCGGAAACCTGGGCCCGGATGTGTGAGCGGGTGTCCGGGGCCGCCAGCGGAGCGCTTTATGCCAATGAAAGTGGGGCCTACTTTGCCCTGCATAAACGTATATCAAAACCGGCCCATCATACCTGGCGCAGCTATGCGATGTTCCTGCTGGATGTGATGCCGGAAAGAACGGCAGAACATTACCGCAACAAGATAGCCGTCTATCTCCGCTGGTATCAGACACGGGGATTTCCGGATGATATTCCGGATGAACAGGAGAATGACCTGGGCTGCCGGGATATCCCGTCCTGGCGACGTATCTGTAAGACTCTTATAAAGAATGATTTCTGGTGCCGTACTCTCTCCTTCAGTCCGAACAAACCCCGGCACTATGAACGTTACCTGCAGCGTATGAAGGAAAGGAGGAAGGAATGGGGGATTTTGTGACACCGGAGATACTGAGCAACATGATTCGTCAGTACTTCAGCCAGGAACGGCCAGAAGAAGAGGCCATACAGGCCCTGAATCATCTGCGCAGGGTGCTTCATGAGGTCAGTCCATTTGCACAGGAGCCTGTGGACTGTGTGCTGTGGGTGAAAGCAGATGAGGTGGTGGCCAACGATTATAACCCCAATGTCATGGCGCCGGGTGAGAAGAAACTGCTGAAACATTCACTGGAGCAGGATGGGTTCACGCAGCCTGTGGTTGTCTCGGAAGAGAAGGAGCATTATCTGGTCGTGGATGGTTTTCATCGTCAATTACTGGGCAGGGAAGCAGGTACGGGAAAACGCCTGAAGGGCTGGTTGCCAGTGACCTGTATTAATCCGGAAAGAAAGGGACAGGCCTCACGTATTGCTGCAACCATTAGACATAACCGGGCCAGGGGGAAGCACCAGATAACTTCAATGTCTGATATTGTCAGGGACCTGTCGCGGCTGGGCTGGACGGATGAACGTATTGGTACGGAGCTGGGTATGGACCAGGATGAAGTTCTCAGGTTGAAACAGATTAGCGGGCTGACGGAGCTGTTTCAGGAAGAGGATTTCAGTCCGGCATGGACGGTTCGCTGAGACCGTCATATATGTATATTATTTCAGTGAGTTAATGTTTTGAGCAGGAAAAAGAGTACCCCGGAAGTTGTGGAAGACACGGTTGCGCAGAAACTGGAGGCTGCTGGTTGCTGGCGCAGAGCTTCTGCCCGCTGGCTTTTTGTCATGGGAAATGTTGAATGTACAGAAGCACAACGGGAGTGGTTGTTGTTGCGCCGGGAGCATTGTCTGGCACAGCTTCCCCCACCGCCACCAGATAAGCTGGACATCAGTGAAGTATCAAAAGCTGCGGATGCAACGCTAAAACGAATGGGGGTTATTACCCCGCCCGGAGCCGTATTCTGAGTGGATACGTTTGCATCGTTGCCGTGGTTTTATTAAAGAAAAATGCGGGGACGAGTGAATACGTGTATTCCTGTAACCCCGGTTTCTGTTAGTGATGTTTACGTTTCAGGCAAGCATTTGCTTTTATGCATAATTCCTGATAAAAAAACAGCCAAGCCGCTGAATATTCTGGCTGTTTTATATGATGTGTATATTTTTGCTCTGTGCACGGCGAATGATCCACAGAAAGAATTAATTAACTCAATCACTCTGTTTACTGTTTTAGTCAGAGAGATATGATTGTTGATGTGGTAAGTGAAAGTTTTCAATGCCTTGAATCATCAGAAAACCTTTCGTACGGGATATACAACTTAAACTACCCCCCCTCAGGAATGGCGTTGCAGAAACTGAATATAATCATCACCGGATACAGGGAAGGTTTAATCAGCGTTAGTCTTACACAGCATATTGTCTTCTTGTTCAGAACGTGTTGTTACCTGATGTTTTTTATTAGTTGCATTGTTATAATAAAAAAATAACTCACTCACCACCTGGATGACGTATTCAATTCTTGCCAAGCAACTACCAAAATAACCATTACTGACCCCGTTATTACTACAACTGACGGCTCTTGAATGTTTTAACACCATATATTCATACAGGGCCTTTATGATTTTATTGCTGCGTATTGAGCTTAGTTCAATAATACACCAGAACTCATCCTCACTTACTTCTTCCATTGATATAACTGTATTTTTCTTCGATAAAACCGAATATATGTTGTGTCGGAAACGACTGTCTGAATTTCCCTCCATTAATCCTCTGTCTGATTCGCCTCTGAATAATGTATTCATTTTTAATGGTGCTCCTGATCTCATTTAAAAACACAACAGAAGGATGGTTATTAAGAGATAAATATGCGGAATGCTCTTACATGCACTGTTTTAGTATATGTATACAGCATTTCGTGTATTTGCTAATTGTGACATTGCATATGTTTTACACTGTACTGTTTGCGCTTATTCCATGGTCTGCGCCGTGCGGTATAAACAACTTTGCTCCGGTAGTCGCAGTCATCACCCGAGCTTGGGTGAAAATGACGGTACAGATGAAAATACAAACCTTTTTTTAGCGAGTGTCGCCCAACCTTTCAGGCAGGGATGCCATCACCTGGTAATTACTGAGGAAATCCTGCATCACGGCAGACGCTGCCTCCGGAGCAGACAAATGAACAATACTTTATTAAAGAACGCTGTCCGTTGTATCTTTAAAAAACAGAGGACAAACGCATCATTATGGTCTGTGGTGTTTTCAGTTCGAAATTGTCTGTTGTCGTTGTTTTAACGATTTAATTGATAATGATTTACAGACACGGCATCAGCCTGTTGTTCTTCGACAACCACAGGAATATACAGTGTACACATCACCTTACCCTGTTCATATTCCAGCACCATCACTTCAGGCTCTGCCCTTCTGACAGCCCGCATTTCCGGCAATATATTCAGATACAGATAATACATCTGTTCAATATGTGTCTCCCGTTCAGTCTCAAACCGAACCTTCAGATATTTTCCTTCACTGTACGGAAACACCTTACCTTCCTGCCCTCCGGGAAGGCCTATACCATTAACAGCCCGATAGTGATACTTTTTATCCGATACGGGCGTTGCCCGGGTCACAACCCACAACTCTCCCTGACGTTGTGATTTTTCACCAAATATTCGCTCCAGATACGCACGTACTGTTGCATTGTCCAGATAATTATCCACTGTTCCATAAAAGACCACTTCCTCTCCCACGACCGTTCCGCCCGACAGGAATACTTCCTCCGGTCGGGAAATCTCATACTTTTTACGTATCGAACCTGACAGAGGAAAAAACACCCACTCTGGTTTTTCACGATACTGTGTCGGGGTCATTCCGGTACTTTTCCTGAATTCCCGGTTAAACGACTGCTGGGAGTCAAACCCCACACTGAGCGCAATATCCTGATATCCCCGTTGAGAGAAACGCAGCAGCAACGCAGCACGATTCAGTCGTCTGCGTCGGATATATTCCCCCAGCCCCATCCCCGTCACGGAATGAAACAGGCGCTGCAGATGTCGCCGACTGTACCCCGAATAAGCAGCAAGCGTAGCGATATCTGTACGACGTCCACTCTCCACTTCTGCATCAACATATTCCAGAATTTTTTCTGCCGTCATTCTGTGGAACTGATTTGCCATTTCCTTTCTCCTGTCAGGGGAGTGTGATACAGAATTTTGCTATCCTGTATGCTCTGTTTTACATGATAATCATGTTTGCCGGAAATAACTTATTCCTGGAATTACATGAATGCCGTGATTTTTCTCTGGATATATACCCCCTGATTCATATAGTAATATAACTATATATTCCGGGAGGTAACTGAACAGGCCTGCAGCAACCACTGACACAGACTCATGATAAAACAGTTCTGGTCTTACTGTTGTCCGGTTCCTGCACGGTGACCGGAGTGTTAGCGGGCACCGGTACATACTGGCGATGTGTTGTTACGTTGTGGCGTCATAAATTCACTGTTCTCCCTGTCCGACACTCAAAGTGATATGGACAGGATAAAGACATGTTTCCGAGCGATAATATAACGGCACTCAACTATTTCCGGTTCTGTCAGTATCAGGCTGTTTACCACAAAAACCAGGTTATTACGGTTTTTGTTATGTTCCCGGTGGCATGTAATATTAAATGATGCATAGCTGAACTATTATCCTATACTCGTTGTGAATATTAATTCTGGTGATAAAAGCATGCAGGCACCGTTAAAAACATTTTTTATTTCCCCTCCGGAAATACCCACTCAGCACGGCCCCGACAACATCCTG
>NZ_VATQ01000075.1:0-1392 GCF_005781135.1 Escherichia sp. E3659
AACACTGGCGGGATTCAGAATATCTCAGGCGGCAGCGTCACTGATACCACTCTTAACGCTGGCGGAGAGCAGAATGTTGAGAGTGGGGGCGTGGCCACGAGTACCGTTATTAACAGTGGCGGGACTCAGAAGGTCAACAGTGGCGGCAGTGTTACGGATACCACCATCAACAGTGGCGGAGGACAGTATGTTTACGTCAACGGAAATGTCACAAAAACGACCATCACAGACGGCGGTATACTACAGGTGGATGCCGGTGGTTCAGCCTCTCAGGTGACCCAGAACAGCGGTGGCGCAATTGTTACCAATACCAGTGCTGTCCTGAGCGGCACTAACGATAAAGGCACCTTCAGCATTGCCGGTGGCAGTGCCAGCAATATGTTGCTGGAAAATGGTGGTTTACTGACCGTACTTGTCGGTCATGACGCCAGCGACACAACTGTTGGCAGTGACGGTACACTGTCTGTACAGAGCGGTGGTGTACTCCGTGGCACCACCACCCTGACAGATAAAGGGACGCTCGTCGGTGATGTGGTGACAAATGAAGGAAACCTGTATTTCCTCAACAACAGTGCGGCGACCTTTGCGGGTACCCTGACGGGGAGCGGTACCCTGACTCAGGAAGGCGGAAATACCCGCTTCAGCGGACTGTTGTCTCAGGATGGCGGGATTACCCTTCAGAGTGGTGCTGCAATGACGATGGATACCCTTCAGGCGAACGCTAATGTGACGACACAGTCAGGCACCACCCTGACGCTGGATAACGGAAGTATCCTGACGGGGAGCGTTACGGGAGACAACACTGGTGCAGGTGACATGACGGTTAAGGGAGCCTCTGTCTGGCATCTCGATGGTGACTCCACTGTCGGTGCATTAACGCTGGATAACGGGACTGTCGATTTCCGTCCGTCAGCCACCACGCGCCTGACGCAGGCTTTCCGGCCGGTTTCACTGGTGTCTGAAAGTCTTTCAGGTAACGGGACATTCCGGATGAACACGGATATCGCATCTCATACCGGAGACATGCTGAATGTGACGGGGAATGCCAGTGGCAATTTTGTGCTGGACATCAGAAATACCGGTCTTGAACCTGTTTCCGCAGGCACACCACTTCAGGTCGTTCATACCGGCAGTGGCGATGCTGCGTTCAGCCTGAACGGCGGGAAAGTGGATGCCGGTACCTGGGAATACTACCTGAACAAGGAAAATACTGACTGGTACCTGAAAGCTGACAGTAGTCAGCCAGGAACAGATAACCCGGGAACAGATAATCCAGGAACAGATAATCCGGTACCTCCGGTACGCCATACAACAAAATCGGCTGATGCTGTGCTGAATATGGCAACGGCACCGGTCTATGTGTTCAACAGTGAGCTTCAGAGTCTGCGTTTT
>NZ_VATQ01000076.1:0-1371 GCF_005781135.1 Escherichia sp. E3659
CAACTATGCCGTGGCCCGTCAGTTTGCAGACTGAGGAAAAAATGATGAGTGTGGATATTGATATCATTAAGACCCGGGCAAACAACGAATATCGTCTTTCGAAAGTCCGTGGCGAAGCAATGATCAGCGTACGTATTCCTGGCGGGATTCTGCCCGCACACCTGCTGACTGTGGCACGCGAGATTGCTGAAACCTGGGGAAATGGTCAGATCCATCTGACCACCCGCCAGAAACTGGCCATGCCGGGGCTCCGTTATGAAGATATCGACAAAGTGAATGCCGCACTGGAACCTTTCATTCGGGAAATTGAAATGGAGCTGTGTGATGTTCAGGTTGATGATCCGAAAGCCGGATACCTGGCGATTGGCGGACGCAACATTGTCGCCTGCCAGGGTAACCGGATTTGCCAGAAAGCCAATACCGACACCACTGGTTTATCCCGGCGACTGGAAAAGCTGATTTATCCCAGCGCCTATCATCTGAAAACCGTCATTGCCGGGTGTCCGAATGACTGTGCCAAAGCGTCCATGTCAGACTTTGGCATTATTGGTGTGGCCAGAATGCGTTTTACTGCGGAACGTTGCATTGGATGCGGCGCCTGTGTGAAAGCCTGTGCTCACCACGCCGTGGGGTGCCTGTCATTAAAGAACGGGAAAGCCTCAAAGGAAGAGTCGCTTTGTATCGGATGCGGCGAATGTGTTCTGGCATGTCCCACCCTCGCCTGGCAGCGTCAGCCACAGGAGTTCTGGCAGATCCGTCTGGGCGGAAGAACCGGTAAAAAAACGCCCCGCATGGGTAAGTTATTCCTTAACTGGGTCACTGAGGATGTCATCAAACAGGTCATCACCAATCTGTTTGAGTTTGAAAAAGAAATGCTGGGGGGTAAACCGGTTTACCTCCATATGGGCCATCTTATCGATAAAGGCGGTTATCTGCGCTTCAAAGAGCGTGTACTACGCGACGTACAGCTAAACCCCGAAGCCATGGTCGCTGAACGGATTTACTGGGTGGAAGATGAATCAGTGGCCCGTATTCATCTCAGAAGCGTCGGATATTAATTCCTGTCTGGCCACAGCACTGAGGACGTTGTGGCCCTGTTCATTTAAAATAACAAGTGTAAAGGTGGTGAATGCGGGCGTTTTTCCGCGTGTTGTTTCTTTTTGCCGACAGGGGCAGTAACAGGTATAAGAGCGCCCGTTACTGCCCCTTTTTCCGTATCAGAAATTAATCCGGAAACCAACGCTACCTGTTACTGGCGATTCTGTATTCTCGCCATTCTGGTAACTCGCTTCTGCCCACACCCCGGCATTCGCTGTCAGCTGAGCACTCACCCCGGCACCGTATTTCCCTGTGGTGCCTGAGATATCGTTA
>NZ_VATQ01000077.1:0-197 GCF_005781135.1 Escherichia sp. E3659
GTTTCAACTCTGATGAGTGGCGTGAAGCTCCCCGGCTGATAAATCGTCTGGATGCGGGTTCTGTCGTTCTGTATTGTGGTCAGCCGGTCGCCGTCCCAGCCGTACCAGGTCACTTCCGGTTTCCGTGACAGCGACATCCAGCCCGTCAGGTCCCGTTCACGCCGCCACACCCGTTTTGCCACCCTGCGGCCCAGCGG
>NZ_VATQ01000077.1:250-1605 GCF_005781135.1 Escherichia sp. E3659
CCAGCGGCTCTGCATATTGTGTCCGCGTGTAGTGCACCAGCCGGTGCTGACTGTCGTAATGGTACTGGTGGGTGCGCTCATCATCCGTGCGGATAACCCCTTCCGGGATGAGGTCGGTTTTCTCTGTCAGCCTGCCGTAACGGTCATACCGGTAAAGATAGTGCGCGTCACGGGCGATACGGTTATCCGGCCACATGCTGAGGGTGCTGTCCGGGTGCAGCTCCGGGTCGGGCAGGCGGTTACCTGCCGGGTCTGTGGCATACGGGATGCGGATATCCAGGTTCGCTGCCGTGGTGTGAACGCCGGTCAGCCTGCCGGTGGTGCTGTAGCCATATTCCCGCGTCTGTCGCGGGCTGCTGATGCGGATGAGTTCGCCGTTGTTGTTCCAGGTGTAATCGCGGTCAGACAGCAGGCTGTTCAGGTGCTGACGCTGTAACTGCCCGGCAGGGGTGTAAGCGGTGGTGAGTTCATAACGGCCGAAGCTGCGCAGCGTTTCCCGGTGCAGGCGGTCGCGGGTGAAATCCACCAGCGGTGTGTCGCCGAGCTTCATGCCTGCCAGGTAACCGCTGCCGTAGGTCAGCCATTCCACGGCGGGCAGGCTGTCCGGTATACAGCGGTTCGCCAGTCCCTGCGCGTTGTAAGCGTGTCTGGTCTCATGCTGCCAGAGCAGTTCATTCGTCTGCGGGTGATGCACCGTCTGACGCTCACCGGTCAGGCGGCCTTTCTCATCATACCCGTAATGCACCGTCACCCGGTGCCCTTCGCTGATATGGCTGATGTCTGTCAGCCAGCCGCGTTCGTCATACTGCCACCGCTCTGCGGTTTCGCCATTCACGGTGCGCTGCGTGAGGCGGTCAGCATCATCGTAGTGCCGGAGGGTGATGAGCCCCTCATCCTCGCTGCGGATAAGTTTGCCAGTCAGGTCGTGGTGATAACGCTGTGTGCGGCCGTCAAAGCCGGTTTCCTGTATCAGCCGGTCGAGTACATCGTAACGGAAGGTGGTGTGGCGGCCGTTTTCGTTGGTCAGGCGGATGACCCGTCCGGCAGCATCGTATTCCATACTGCGGGTCAGCCCGCCCTGCGTGGTACAGACGGCCTTTCCCCACGCATCGTACTGTGCCCCGTTTATGCTGCCGTCCGGGGCAATGACGGTGGTCAGGTCACCGGCGGCGTTATATTCATACCGCGTTTCATGGCCCTGCGTGTCTTTCACGGCAATTAACTGTCCACGGCTGTCGTATGCGCGGTACTGACTCAGGCCTTCCTCCCGGTGCACCGCCGTCATCTGCCCGAAGCGGTCATGGTCATAACGGGTTACATAACCGGAACAGTCAGTGAAGGTCAGCAACTGACCG
>NZ_VATQ01000078.1:0-2032 GCF_005781135.1 Escherichia sp. E3659
GGCTGCACGGATGCCGGTACTACCGAAGAGCCCGTTGATAACTTTGGACAGATGACAATTTTTGTCCAGCCTGTCGAGGACGACTGCTGCGGTTATGGCCATCAGCATGAGCATGCAGATGATGAAGTCGTTCAGCATGCCCAGTCAGCCAAAAAACGTAAGCCTGACACCGGGGGCGCAAATGCTCCTGCTCAGGCAACGGCTGCACCGCTTGCTCTTGGGGCTGCTACGGGCGTGATGACCCAGGTCTGGGGAGAATGGTCCCTGACCGGCGTATTGGGCGCGGCCCGGGGAATTCCGTATGTAGGAGCGATGATGTCCGCACTCTACGTTCCATCTGCGGGCGAGGGGAGTGACAGGGTTCCTGGCCGGGATGAATTCTGGTACGAGGAAGAGCTGCGGCAGAAAGCCATCACCGGGGCAAAAGCAACAACACGGGTGAGGTTCTTCTGGCGCCAGGATGAACAGGGCAACATGCGGGTCTATGGCATCCATACGGGTGAAGGTACCCCGTATGAAGGTGTCCGTACGGCAAACATGGTGTGGAAGAGTGAACATAATCGGTATGAGTTCACTCCAGCTCACGGTGCCGATGGTCCGCTGATTACCTGGACGCCAGAGAGACCTGAGGGCAGTGACCTTCCCTCACATACCGGCAGCGACATCAAGCCAATAGACCAGGCTACAATACTCGTCACGCCAATTCCTGACGGTAAAGATGAATACACGACCCCACCTTTCCCGGTGCCGGAAGAACGCGATCTTAACGATTACATACTGGTGTTCCCTGCGGACTCCGGGATTAAACCGATTTATGTTTATCTCAATGAGGTCAAAACATCTTATACTCATGGCTACAAGCACTATCCACCTAAAAATAAGCCCTGGAATGAAATAGTGAAAAACACAAAGTCTGGCCCTGCGAAATTTAAGCCAGAAGTTAATATTGAGTCTATAGATCGCGATGTTTGGGAAAATGGCACTTTTACAACAAATGGTCAGAATTGGAAGGTCAAAGAGTTCGATAGCGTGCAAGGCGCATACAAAGGTAAAGAAACCAATTGGGTAGTGACTAAAGAATCTCAGGGAACTATCCACTCTCATCCAATAGGGCCTCAAGAGGCTGGGAAGCTAATAAAATGAAAAAAAACTATCGTTTTCTAGATAAAGTTCATCAACTAGACAATGTGGCAAGTGTATATGATGAACTTTCAACCCTAGACTTTACTAAAAATATATTTGAGCAAGTAAATAAACTTGATGAAGACCTATTTCAATTATCATTCATCAATGGGAATATCGTCGATATTGGCTGGTATCCAGCATTTGAAGAAGGTGGAGAGTTTATTGTTCAGGTTATATCCGATGAGAACTGGGACGAACCGATATTCAGAACATCATCAAAGTGGGATAAAAATGAACTAATCCAGAAAATTAGTGAAGCTTTAATTAACTGTCCATCATCATAAAACTATGACAAGTAAAAGCACTTATCACATGATAGCTATTCGTAAGATTAAGGTAAACTCTTGGGCTAGGGAGGGTACATCAGAAGTACACTTGTCACACTAATATATTTATTCGTATTTTGGTCGTGACGCTGATTTAGCCGTAGCGATAGATTGTCAGACAGCCTCCACGCCGATGAATGCGACGGTCAGCGTGCGTAATGATGCGGTCACCACCGGGGAACATTACCGCTACGCAGTCCCTTATCGTGAAGCGGGAAACGACGCCAGCCCGGAGCCGAAAACCGAATCTGGCGCGTTTTACGCCCGACTTCACCACGAGCGGGAGCTCAACAGGTCGGCCCGTATTCACCTGTTCAGCAATGCGGCACACCTCACACCCGGGCAGGTGCTGGAGCCGCAGGGCAGCGTCATTACGGCCCTGCAAGAGGGCGTCATCCTCACGCTGGTGACCTTCAGGGGCGCCCGTGATTCCCGTCTGCATGTGTCGGTCTGGGGCCTGCCTTACACCGAACGTTACTGCTTCCGTCCGGCAGAGATCCCGCGTCCGCTCATCGCGGGTA
>NZ_VATQ01000079.1:0-695 GCF_005781135.1 Escherichia sp. E3659
GCGAAGTCCATTTCGAAGCCACGGCGGCACATAATGCGCATTACCACGATGTCGGTGGCTTCACCGCCGAGGGTAAATGCCGGAACCTGCCAGCCGCGCAGACGCAGACGTTCAGAGAGGTCATACAGGGTATATCCTGGATTTTCCCCGTCTTTCAGTTTGAAGCACACCGCCGGGATACCTTCATCCGGGCGACCCGTACAGATGAACTCATACGGCCCCAGTTTGGCGATTTCATCCGCCAGATAAGCAGCAACCTGGTAAGAGGCGTTCTGTACTTTGGTATAACCTTCACGACCGAGGCGCAGGAATTCATAGTACTGGGCAATCACCTGACCTGCCGGACGGGAGAAGTTGATGGCGAAAGTACCAATCTGACCGCCGAGATAGTCAACGTTGAATACCAGTTCTTTCGGCAGCGCTTCTTCGTCACGCCAGATAACCCAGCCGCAGCCCAGCGGAGCCAGACCGAATTTATGGCCTGAAGCACTGATCGATTTCACGCGCGGCAGGCGGAAGTCCCAGACAATATCCGGCGCCACGAACGGCGCAAGGAAACCACCGCTGGCGGCGTCGATGTGCATGTCGATGTCGATACCGGTGTCGGCCTGGAATTTATCCAGTGCATCGTGCAGCGGTTGCGGGAACTCATAGTTACCGGTATAGGTCACGCCGAAAGTCGGCACCACGCCGAT
>NZ_VATQ01000079.1:850-1225 GCF_005781135.1 Escherichia sp. E3659
GGTCGGCTTACCTGCGGCTTCCATACGCTTGCGCCAACGCCATTTCATCGCCATCCCACCGAGCATACAGGCCTCGGAAGAACCAATGGTGTTGGTGCCAACGGCCTGGCCGTTTTTCGGTGCAGGCGCGTGCCACAGGTCAGCAACCATATTTACACAGCGCAGGTCGATGGCTGCGGATTGCGGATATTCTTCTTTGTCGATCCAGTTTTTGTTGATCGACAGATCCATCAATTTATGGACATTTTCGTCGTCCCAGGTCTGGCAAAAAGTTGCCAGATTCTGACGAGCGTTACCGTCGAGAAATAATTCATCATTGATAATTTGAAATGCGACATCATCACGCATTTCATGCAGCGGAAAATGTTTAGATTC
>NZ_VATQ01000080.1:0-1442 GCF_005781135.1 Escherichia sp. E3659
AATTTAAACTGAATATGCGTTATGACTGCCGCATACCCTACATATCGGCGCAGGTATGAAATGGCTAAAGCGTATTGATGAAAAATATAAAAGATTTTATTTGAGATTATTAATAATCTGAGTTCAGGTGTGAGGTTGGGCGTAGACAACAGGAGAGGAAATATTCGTTTTCGGATTATCTGACCAGAACGGTTGTCAGGCAATAATAAATTTTAACGACTGGATAAAAATAAAACCAGCCCGCGGGGATACCGGGCTGGTTGGTATTATCGACAGAATAAATTTGCCAATAAAAGGATTAACGCAGAAGCTGCAGAACGTTCTGCGGAACCTGGTTAGCCTGTGCCAGCACAGAAGTACCGGCAGACTGCAGAATGTTCGCGCGGCTCATTTCAGACACTTCAGACGCGAAGTCAGCGTCCAGAATGCGAGAACGGGACTCGGACAGGTTGTTAACGGTGTTGTTCAGGTTGCTGATAACAGAATCGAAACGGTTCTGTACGGCACCGAGGCCGGAACGCAGTTTGTCAACCTGAGACAGCGCCGCATCGATAGCTTTCAGCGGATCGGCAGTGTTGGTTGCATTTTTACCGGTATCGGCCACTGTTGCTGTATATACGGCAGTCGTTTTATCAATATCGATTTTTGCTCTGGTCATGTTACCGGTGGTTGTGTTCTTGATAAAGTAATTGCCTTTACCATCGGTATCAATTTCTGAATTTGCGGGAGCAGTCAGAGCGACTGACTGCTGAGCTACTTTGCCCATAACAGACGTAACGTTACCCGGTTTAGCACCGCCTGCCGTGCTGTCAAAGTTTAAATTACCCTTGCCATCATCGGTGATTTTACAGTATTCCTTACCTGCACCAGCCTTAGGATCAATAGCATACAGATCGCCGGTCACGTCATCTTTAACAATATCCGTGATATCAGAAATTGCGCCAGCACCTGCATCTTTCAGATGTGCAGCATCGTATTTATAATCTTCATCCACCTGCATAGAGGTGGCTTTAGTCAATGTACCGGTTGCACCATCAACGGTGAAATTAGTCATATTGAGAGTGTTTGCATCCATTTTGGTCAGATCGATATCGATAGTTTCGCTATCGTTAGAACCCACCTGAATAGACAGAGACTGATCCTGGCTGAGGACTTTAACGCCGTTAAACTCAGTCTGATCGGAGATACGGTTGATTTCAGCCATACGGGCATCGATTTCGTCCTGGATAGACTGACGGTCAGAATCGGAGTTAGTGCCGTTCTGTGCCTGAACAGTCAGACGACGGATGTTCTGCAGGTTATCGTTCACTTCGTTCAGCGCACCTTCAGTGGTCTGAGCGATAGAGATACCGTCGTTAGCGTTGCGGGAAGCCTGAGTCAGACCAGAGATGCTGGCGGTGAAACGGTTGCTGATAGCCTGGCCAGCAGCATCGTCTTTTGCG